>JAWKYB010000020.1 GCA_041396705.1 Alphaproteobacteria bacterium | reverse complement strand
GCTGTTCAAGAACGTGATCTACCTCGGCGCGCTGTCGCGCCTGATCGAGCTCGACATCGAGACCCTGGAAGGCCTGATCGCCGACCAGTTCCGCGCCAAGCCGAAGCTGGTCGATCCCAATCTGCAGGCGCTGCACATCGGCCGCGACTTCGTCCGCGACCACATCGAGCATCCGCTGCCCGTTCGCGTGCGCAAGGCCGACGGCACCGGCGGCAAGATCATGATCACCGGCAACGAGGCCGCCGCCTTGGGCGCGCTCTATGCCGGCGCCACCGTCGCGTCGTGGTACCCGATCACGCCGTCGACCTCGCTGGCCGAGTTCTTCGAGAAGCATGCCGGCCGGCTGCGCCGCAACGAGGACGGCAGCCTGAACGTGGCGGTGATCCAGGCGGAAGACGAGCTCTCCGCGGTCGGCATGGCGGTCGGCGCCAACTGGAATGGCGCCCGCGCCTTCACCGCCACCTCCGGTCCCGGCATCTCGCTGATGGCGGAGTTCATCGGGCTGGCCTATTTCGCCGAAATCCCGCTGGTGATCTTCGACATCCAGCGCGGCGGGCCGTCGACCGGCATGCCGACCCGCACCCAGCAGTCCGACCTGCTGGCCTGCGCCTACGCCAGCCACGGCGACACCCGCCACGTGCTGCTGCTGCCGGCCGACCCCGGCGAGTGCTTCACCTTCGGCGCCGACGCCTTCGACCTGGCCGACCGCCTGCAGACGCCGGTGTTCGTGCTGAGCGACCTCGACATCGGCATGAACGACTGGGTGGTCGACGCGCTGAGCTGGGACGATGCCCGCGTCGCCGATCGCGGCAAGGTGCTGGACGCGGCGGGCCTCGACGCCGTCGCCGAATTCGGCCGCTACCGCGACGTCGACGGCGACGGTATTCCCTATCGCACCATTCCCGGCACCCACCCGACCAAGGGTGCCTATTTCACCCGCGGCACCTCGCACACCGAGTCGGGCGCCTATACCGAGGACGGTGCGGTCAACGCGCGCAACCTCGCCCGCATCGACCGGAAGATCGCCACCGCCAAGGGGCTGGTGCCGAAGCCGGCGATTCGCGACATCAGCGCGAAGTCGCGGCTGGCCATCGTCAATTTCGGCTCGACCGAACCGGCGGTGGTCGAGGCGATCGAACTGCTGGCGCGCCGCGGCCACGGCCTCAACCACATGCGCATCCGCGCCTTTCCGTTCACCGACGACGTCGAGGCCTTCGCCGAACGCCATGACTTCCTGTTCGTGGTCGAGCAGAACCGCGACGCGCAGATGCGCCACCTGCTGCTGGCCGAGACCGGAATCCCGGCGTCGAAGCTGGTGGCGGTGACCAATGTCGACGGCATGCCGCTGACCGCCGCCTTCGTCGAGGGCGCCATTCTCGACATTCTGGAGCGCGACGACCGCATCGCCGCCGCCGGCGGCGCCCCGATCACCGCCGCCGAATAGACCGAGGCCAGCCCCGATGACCCACCTCGCCAAGCCGAAGTTCCATCATCCCGCCCTGCCGGTGAACGGCCTCGGCCTCACCCGGCGCGACTACGAGGGCGTGATCTCCACCTTGTGCGCCGGCTGCGGCCACGATTCGGTCACGGCGGCGATCATCGAGGCCTGCTTCGAGCTCGACCTGCCGGCCCACCGCATCGCCAAGGTCTCCGGCATCGGCTGCTCGTCGAAGACCACCAACTACTTTCTCAACCGCGCCCACGGCTTCAACAGCGTGCACGGCCGCATGCCCTCGGTGGCGACCGGCGCCAACTTGGCCAATCGCGACCTGGTCTACATCGGGGTCTCCGGCGATGGCGACACGGCCTCGATCGGGCTCGGCCAGTTCTGCCACGCGGTGCGGCGCAAGCTGAACATGGTCTATATCTGCGAGAACAACGGCACCTACGGCCTGACCAAGGGCCAGTTCTCGGCCACCAACGACAAGGCGTCGAAGAGCCGAAAGGGCCTGGAGAATCCCTACGCGCCGATCGATCTGTGCGCGATGGCGATCGAGCTCGGCGCCGGCTTCGTCGCGCGCAGCTTTTCCGGCGACAAGCACCAGCTGGTGCCGCTGATCAAGGCGGCGATCCGCTATCGCGGCTTCGCCTTCATCGACGTGATCTCGCCCTGCGTGACGTTCAACAACCACGCCGCCTCGACCAAGAGCTACGACTATGTCCGCGACCACAACGCGGCGATGGACCGGCTCGACCTGGTTCCGGCGCGCGCGGCCATCGAGGCCGACTACGCCGAAGGCAGCTCGACGGACGTGGTCCTGCACGACGGCACGGCGATCCGCCTGCACAAGCTGTCGCCCGACTACGACCCGACCGATCCCGCGGCCGCGTTGCCCGAGCTCGCCCGCCGCCGTGCGGCCGGCGAGATCCCGACCGGGCTGTTGGCCCTGGACCTCGAGGAGACCGAGCTGCACGACCTGATGCGTACCACGCCGGGCCCGCTGAACGCGCTGCGCGATGCCGATCTGTGCCCGGGCAGCAAGGCGCTCGACGCGATCAACGCGGCGCACCGCTGAGCCCGCGCCAGGCGCCCGTCCGGGCGCCACGCCGGCGGCCGGTGCGCACATGAGCGGTTCGTTCAGACATTTTCGCCTATGCTGACCGCGTTTCCCACCCGAAGCGGAGCCGGTCCATGGCGAAGATGATCCAGCTTCTCTGCAACGACGAACCTCATCTCCAGCACCACATTCCCGCAGCGCACGTCATCACCTACGCGCGCAACGCCAGCTCCGTCGACGTCACGTCGATCCCAGCGAGCCATCGCGGCGAGATCGACTATCTCGTGATGAGCGGCAGCCACGGCAATTTCATCGGCACCAAGCCGACGCAGCTCAACGGCCTCGGCGTCGATGCGGCGCAGGAGCTGCTGGCCAAGCTGATGAGCCTCAGCATCTCGGCATGGACCATCGTGCTCGATTGCTGCTTCAGCGCCGGCTTCGTGCCCGACTATCGCAGCCTGCTGGTCACCGGCCGCACCAAGCCCGGCACGATCCTGTGCCACTACGGCAGCGCGTCCGGCACGATGACCAGCGAGCTGGGCTCGTCGATGTACACGGTGCAACGGGCCGCCAAGGGTCAGTTCGGCAGCCTTGGCGAGATGACCGACTTCGTGTCGCTCGGGATCTATGTCGACGGCAAGACCGCCAAGAAGCTGTATGTCAAGTCGGTTGCCAACCTCGACCAGGCCAGCAGCGACTATGTCGGGCTGATCTCCGGCGGCAGCAGCGAGGCGGCCGACGTCCGCGGTCTGATGAACTACCTGAAGACGCAGGGCATCGAGGTGCACGCGGAATCGAAGGAAGTGGTCGCCAACGTCATGTCGAACGCGATTATCGTGTAGGCGCCCGGCCCGGCCGCAGTCGTCGCCAGGGAATCGCGAACACCCTGGTATCGACGGCCGGACGCACCATCTGATGCGGGATCTGCCCCGGCCCGCGGCCGGGGCCGGGCTGTACATGCCGGCGCGTTGCGCCTAAGGTCCGCGGCGCGCACGAGGAACTCCGAACCGATGAACCAAGCCCTGCCATCCGACGCCCGTCCCGCGTCGACGAGCCGTGCCGAGCGCAGTGCGCCCGCGGCGCCCGCGCAAGGCTTCGCCAGCCGGCGCACCTTTGCCATCATCTCGCATCCGGACGCCGGCAAGACCACGCTGACCGAGAAGCTGCTGCACGCCTCGGGTGCGATCCGGCTGGCCGGCGCGGTGCGGGCGCGGGGCGAGCAGCGCCGCTCGCGCTCCGACTGGATGGAGATCGAGCAGAAGCGCGGCATCTCGGTGACGTCGTCGGTGATGACCTTCGAGCACGAGGGGCTGACCTTCAACCTGCTCGACACCCCGGGCCATGCCGACTTCTCCGAAGATACCTACCGCACCCTGACGGCGGTCGATTCCGCCATCATGGTGATCGACGCGGCCCGCGGCATCGAGAGCCAGACGCTGAAGCTGTTCGAGGTCTGCCGGCTGCGCGACATCCCGATCATCACCTTCATCAACAAGGCCGACCGCGAAGGCCGCGACCCGCTGGAACTGCTCGACGAGATCGCCAACACGCTGGCACTCGACGTCACGCCGGCCAGCTGGCCGCTGGGCATGGGCGTCGACTTCCGCGGCTGCATCGGCGTCGCCGACGGCCGGGTGATGATGCCGGAAGGCGACGCCGGCGCCGCGGCGCGGGCCAAGATCGGCGCCAACCCCGACGCCGCCGCGCTGGCCGCCGACCCGGTTTCGGCCACCGCGCTGGAATCGCTGGAGATCGCCCGCGCCTCGCTGCCCGCATTCGACCTCGAATCCTATCGCGAAGGTCACCTGACGCCGGTGTTCTTCGGCTCGGCGATCCGCGGCGTGTGCGTGCGCGAACTGCTGCATGCCATCGCCGCCTGGGCGCCGCCGCCGCGGCCGCAGCCGACGCATGAAGATCCGATCGACCCGGCCGACAAGGAGGTCGCCGGCTTCGTGTTCAAGGTCCAGGCCAACATGGACCCGAACCATCGCGACCGCATCGCCTTCGTGCGCCTGTGTTCCGGCACCTTCCGCCGCGGCATGAAGCTGCGCAACGTGCGCAGCGGCCGCGACCTGGCCGTTTCCAGCCCGATGTTCTTTTTCGCGCAGGAGCGCGAGACGGCCGAGGAAGCCGTGGCTGGCGACGTGATCGGCATTCCCAACCACGGGACGCTGAACGTCGGCGACACCCTGACCGAGGGCCGCAGCCTACAGGTCACCGGCATTCCCGACTTCGCGCCGGAGATCATCCGCCGCGTCCGGCTGGGCGAGGCGATCAAGGCCAAACAGCTGGGCAAGGCGCTGGGCGATCTGGCCGACGAGGGCGTCACCCAGGTATTCCGGCCCATGCTCGGCTCCGACTGGCTGGTCGGCGTTGTCGGCGCGCTGCAGCTCGACGTTCTCGCTGCCCGCGTCGGCAGCGAATACGGCGTCCCGATCGCCTTCGAGAGCACTGCCGCGACGATGGCGCGCTGGGCCGCGTCGGACGACAAGGCCGAACTGCAGCGCTTCGTCGCCGCCAACCGCTCGGTGCTCGCCGAGGACCGCAGCGGCGCCCCGGTCTACCTCGCCCGCGATGCCTGGTCGCTGAAGTTCATGCAGCAGGACTGGCCCGCCATCCGCTTCCTCGCCACCCGCGAACGGGCCTGACCTCCCGGTTGGACCCAAGCCGCGGTCAGGCTTTTTCGGCTTCATCCGTCGAAACGTTTCGATCTATTCTCGCAACAACGCGCCGCGATCCGGACCGGACCGGAAGGTGTGGCGGCACGAAAGAAGTCGGGAAACGCTTCATGGACACACGCGAGGCTCTGAATGCGCTCGGCGTTCCGCCCCTGACCGGGGAGCAGCGCCGCCGCTTCGACGAAGACGGCTTCTTCATCCTCGATGGCGTTTTCACAGCGGATGAGTGCGCGGAGATGGGCGCCGAGTTCGACCGCCTGCGCGCCGCGGACGGTGCTGACGCGGGGATGGAAGTCAGCCTGGAAGGCAAGGATGGCCGGCTTTACAATCCGCAAGAAGGCCGCGCCGCCGGGCTGCAGATCGGCTCCACCCGGATCTCGAACATCTTCAACAAGTCCCGCGCCTTCGACCGGTGCCTGTTCATCGGCCCACTGCTGGCCGCATCCGCCCACCTGCTCGGCGAGGTCAAGCTGCATGGCGCGAACCTGCGCGAGCCGCACAAGGGCTTCGGTCACCAGCCGCTGCATTCCGACGTGCAGAAGCGGTGGAAGGGCGATTGGTGGCTGGTCAATTCCCTGATCATGTTCGACGACATGACGCCGGACAACGGCCCGACCCGAATCGTGCCCGGGTCGCAGCACTGGCCGGAGTTCAACGTGCCGGGCGAGAACGTGATGCCGTCGGAAGTGACCGACCGCGACCTGCTCGCTTTCGACCGTTTTCCGGAAGACCCGTTCGCACCCTATCCCGGCGAGGTCCTGGTCACGATCCCGGCCGGTTCCGTTGCGGTGTTCAACTCCAGCTGTTGGCACGGCGGCACCCGCAAGAGAACCGATGCGCGCCGCCGCATGCTGCACCTGACCTACACACGCCGCGATCTGAAGCAACAGCTGCCGCAGCAGGACTACCTGACCGCCGACCTGTATGACCGGCTCGACGCGGCGCAGCGCTGGCTCTTCGACGTGACAGCCCCGCGCGGTTCAGCACCCGTTGCCCGGGTCGGAGGCGGCTATTCGTGATTCGGTAGCCTGTTCCGGCTTAAGGTGCCGCCGTTCCCCAACCGCGCGAGTCGGACCATGGCAGAGACACAAGGCGGCAAGCAGCTTCTGCACCTCGTGATTGGCGGCGAGCTGGTCAGCCCGAAGTCGACCGAATTCAAGAACCTGGACGAGATCGACGTCGTCGGCGTCTATCCCAACTATGCCGAGGCCTACAAGGCCTGGCGCGGCAAGGCGGCGGCGACGGTGGACAACGCCCACATGCGCTATTTCGTCGTGCACCTGCACCGTCTGCTCGACCCGGAGACGGACAAGACCCACGGCGACCACGACCACTGATGCCGCCGCGGCCCGGCCTCAGCCGAGGTGCGGGCCGATCAGCGACAGGTCGGCGGCGCCGAGCCGGTCGTTGGCGACCGAGGCCTGGTGCCAATAGGGGTAGAGCAGGTTCGGCCTGCCGACCTTCTCGAGCCGGGCCAGTTCCTCCGCCGACAGCTTGAGGTCCGCGGCGGCGAGGTTGTCGGCGAACTGCTCGGCGGTGCGGCCGCCGACGATCACCGTGCTGACCGCCGGCCGGGACAGCAGCCAGGCCAGCGCGACCTGCGCCGGCGAGACGCCGCGGCTTTCGGCCACCGCAACAAGCGCGTCGACGATCGCCCACAGCCGGTCGTAATCGTAGATCGGCGGCTCGTGGAACTTGAGATTGTGGTGCCGCGCGCCCTTCGGCCCCTTGCCGTCGCGGCGGAACTTGCCGGTCAGCAGACCGCCCGCCAGCGGGCTCCAGATCATCAGGCCAAGCCCCTGGTCCAGCGCCAGCGGCACCAGCTCGTACTCCGCGTCGCGGGACTCCAGCGAATAGTGGATCTGATGGCTGACGAAGGGCTGCAGGCTGCGCTCCCGCGCCGCGGCCAGCGCCTTCATCACGTGCCAGGCGGAGAAGTTCGAGCAGCCGACGTAGCGCACCTTGCCGGAGCGGACCAGGGTGTCGAGCGCTTCCATCGTCTCCTCGACCGGCGTCTGCCCGTCCCACAGGTGCACCTGGTAGAGGTCGACCCAGTCGGTCTTCAGCCGCTTCAGGCTCTGCTCGCATGCCCGGATCAGGTTGATCCGGCTGTTGCCGCCGTCGTTCGGGCCGCCGCCCATGTTGAACCGGCCCTTGGTTGCGATCAGCACGTCGCCGCGCTTCTTGCCGAGCGCCTCGCCGATGATCTCCTCTGACGCGCCGCGCGAATAGATGTTGGCGGTGTCGATGATGTTGACGCCGGCGTCGAGGCACTGGTCGATCTGGCGCTTGGCCTCCTTGACGCCGACCGAGCCGGTCGGCCCGCTCTTGTTGTAGCCGAAGGTCATGGTGCCCATGCACAGCGCCGAGACCTTCAGCCCGGAGCTGCCGAGTGAGCGGTATTCCATTGCCGGTCTCCCCCCTCTGGATCGAATCGCCGTGGCTGGATGGAAGGTAGCGGCCCGCGCTCAGCCCGGCCAGGGTCCGGCGGCCGATTCCAGCGCGTCATAGTCGACATCCGGCTCGTTCACGGCACGCATCCGTGCGAACTCGCGCCCCTTCACCAGCGCCGTCAGCGCCTCGTTGAACGGCACGGCCACGCCCAGCGCCTGCGCCTCGCGCACCAGGGCGCCGTTGAGCGCGTCGATCTCGGTCCGTCGCCCCATGTCGACGTGCTGCAGCATCGAAGGCCGGCTGTATTTCGACCATGTGTGGCGCTTGATGGTGCCGCGGATGTCCGGGTCGGGCAGATTGAGCCCCTTGGCGGCGACCACCGCCAGCGCCTCCGCGATGATCCGGTCCTGGAACGCGTCGACCGCGGGCAGGCGCGCCAGCTCGCCGAGCCGCAGCCCGGTCACCGCGCAGATCGGGTTGATCGAAAGGTTGAGCAGGAACTTCTGCCAGATCACCGCAAGCACGTCCGGCGCGATCCTGGTGTCGAAGCCGGCCCCCTCCAGCAGGGCCTTCAGCGCGTCGACGCGCGGCGAGCCGCCGCCGTCGAGCTCGCCGACGGTGGTCGGTCCCTGGTGGGTCTGGGTCACGTGGCCCGGTCCCTGCACCGCCGCGCTGCACATGCTGGAGCCGCCGACTACGCGCGCCCTGCCCAGGGCAGCGACCAGGGTCTCCACATTGCCGATGCCGTTCTGCAGCGTCAGCGCAAACCCGTCCGGCTTCAGCGCCGCGGCCGCCGTCTTCGCGGCCTCGCCGCTGTGGTTGGCATCGACCGTGACGATGGCCATGTCGAATGGCGCCAGCCCCTGCGGCCCCGTCGCCGCGGCGACACGGACCCGCCGGTCGCCGGGAACGCCGTCCAGCCGCAGTCCGTCGCGGCCGATCGCCTCCACATGCGCCTGCCAGACGTCGACCAGCGTCACGTCCGCGCCGGCCAGCGCCAGCCGGCCGCCATAGCTGCCCCCCAGCGCGCCCGCGCCGATCACACAGATCCGCATCCGATCCCCCTGCGTCGCCCTCGACTCTCTAGGCCGCCAGCTTAGCGCCTGGCCGTCCAATCCGCCCGGCCAAGATTCTGCTTGCCGGCGCCACGGCGTTCGGGCATCAATCTCAGTAATGCGAGTCATTCGCATTCGCAGTCATCCCCATTGCACCGCCGGCGGGTCGAACCCCGCCTCGAGACCAACGGACGGCCAGCGGCCGGAACCACGGAGAATGAGATGAGATCACTGGCGCAAGGGATGGCGCAGCGGCTTTGCCGGCTCACGCCGCTATGGGCGCTGACCCTGTTGTTCGCGGCCCTGACCGTCGTCGCGGCGCGGGCCGAACCCGTCACCGTCGTCGACATTGCCGGGCGGAGCGTGACGTTGCCGGAGCCGCCGCAGCGCATCGTGCTGGCCGAGGGCCGGCTGATGTACGGCTACGGGGTGCTGGAGACCGAAGATCCGTTCGGCCGCATCGCCGGCTGGGCCGAGGACATGGTGCTCTACGACCCCGGCACCTACCGCCAGTACGTGGCGCTCTTCCCGGAGGCGGCCGACGTGCCGCGCTTCGGCAGCGCCTATGCCGGCGACTTCAGCGTCGAGAAGGCCATCGCGCTGGACGCCGACCTGGTCCTGCTCTCGCTGTCCGCCTACTACAAGGTGGCGCAGAATGGCATCCTCGACACACTGGACGCCGCCGGCATCCCCACAGTCGTGGTCGACTTCCGCGAGAGCCCGCTGGAGAACACCGCACCGAGCATCGACATCCTCGGACGGCTGCTGGGCCGGGAAGACCGGGCGCGCGAATTCAACGACTTCTACCTGAGCGAGACCCGCAAGGTCACCGTCCGCGCCGCGCAGATTCCGGACGGCGACCGGCTGCCGGTGGTGATGGAACGCGCCGCCGGCTACGACCCGGAAACATGCTGCCTGACCTTCGGCGACGCCAATCTGGGCGCGATCCTGGAGGCGGCCGGCGGCATCAACTGGGGATCGAGCCGCTTTGCCGGGCTCGGCGGCCAGATCAACCCGGAGACCCTGTTCGCCGAGGACCCGGCGATGATCATCGGCACCGGCGCCGACTGGTCGGAGGCGCAGCCGCAGTCGCTGGGCGTGCCGTTCGGCTACGAGACCGATGCCGAAGCGGTCCAGCGCGCGCTGGCGGTCCTCGCCGCCCGTCCGGGCTGGGAAGCGCTCGGCGCCGTTCGCAACAGGCAGTTCTATTCCGTCTACCACCAGTTCTACATGAGCCCGTCGCATCTGGTCGCGCTGCAGGTCTTCGCCAAGTGGATGTACCCGGAGCTGTTCGCCGACCTCGACCCGGAGACGGTGCACGCGGCGTATCACGAGCGGTTCTCGCCGATCCCGCTGAGCGGCGTGTTCTGGGCCCGGCTCGACTGATGGTCGACCGGCCGGTCGACGGGCCCATGCGCAGGCCGGCGGACCGCCCCGCCGCCGGCCTGCAGCGCCGCGCCGCCCGCAACGCCTCCGCCCTGGCGATCGGCGCCGCAGCGCTGCTGCTGTCGCTGCTGGCCGACATCGGCACCGGCCCGGGCTGGCTCAGCCCGGGCGAGATCCTCGCCGCGCTGTTCGCACCGTCCGACCAGGACCTGCGCACCGCGGTGATCGTCTGGGACATCCGCCTGCCGGTCGCGGCCATGGCCGTGCTGGTCGGCGCCATGCTCGGCGTGGCCGGCGCGCAGATGCAGACCATCCTCGGCAACCCGCTGGCCGACCCGTTCACCCTCGGCATCTCGTCGGCGGCCAGCGTCGGCGCCGCGGTCGCGATCGTGTTCGGACTGGGCGTCGCGCCGGTCGCCGGGCCGCTGATCGTGACGACCAATGCCTTCGTCTTCGCCTTCGTCACAGCGCTGGCGATCTATGCCCTGACCCGCTATCGCGGCGTCTCGCCCAGCACGATGATCCTGTTCGGCATCGCGCTGATGTTCACCTTCAACGCCATCCTCGGCCTGCTGCAGTACCGCGCCTCCGAGACCCAACTTGCCCAGATCGTGTTCTGGATGATGGGCTCGCTGACGCGGGCAAGCTGGATCAAGATCGCGATCGGCGCGACGCTGTTCGCGGTGCTGGTGCCGCTGATGTGGCGCCACCGTTTCGCGCTGACGGCGCTGCGCATGGGCGACGACCGCGCAGCAAGCTTCGGGGTCGATGTCGACCGGCTGCGCCTGCAAGTGCTGATCCAGGTCGCGCTGCTCGCCTCGACCGCCGTCTCCTTCGTCGGCGTGATCGGCTTCGTCGGCCTGGTCGGGCCGCACATCGCCCGCCTGCTCGTCGGCGAGGACCAGCGCTGGTTCGTGCCGCTGTCGGCGCTGTGCGGCGCGCTGATCCTGTCGCTGACCTCGATCGCCGCCAAGAACATCGTGCCCGGCGTGATCTATCCCGTCGGGATCATCACCGCGCTGGTCGGCGTGCCGTTCTTCATCTCGTTGATCCTGAACCGGCGGAGCTACATCGCGTGAGCCTCGATATCCACAGCCTCAGCGTGCGCTACGGCCAGGCGGAGGTCGTCCGCGCGGTCAGCGTCGCCGACCTCGCGCCCGGTAGCGTCACCGCCCTGGTCGGCCCCAACGCCGCCGGCAAGTCCAGCCTCATGCGCGCTGTCGCCGGCGTGACGGCGGCCGCCGCCGGCCGGATCACGCTGCACGGCGAGGCGCTGCACGGGCTCTCGCGCGCCGACCGGGCGGAGCGCGTGCGCTATGTACCGCAGACCTACGCCAGCCAGGCCCGCCTGCCGGTGGTGGACGCCGCGCTGGTCGCCCGCATGGCGGGGCGCCGCGCCAGGCCGCGGCCCGACGACCTGGCTGCGGCCGAGGCGGCACTGGCCCGGGTCGGTATCGGCCATTTGGCCGAGCGCGAGCTGCACACGCTGAGCGGCGGGCAGCAGCAGCTCGCCGCCCTGGCGATGGGTCTGGCGCGACCGGCGCCGGTGCTGCTGCTTGACGAGCCGACCAGCGCGCTCGACCTGCGCCACCAGTTGCACGTGCTGGCGGTGGCGCGCGAGGTCGCGCGCCGCGACCGGCGCATCGTCGTGGTCGCGCTGCACGACCTGAACCTCGCCGCCCGCCATGCCGACCGCGTGGCGCTGATGGCCGACGGCCGCATCGTCGGCGACGGGCCGCCGCTGGACGTGCTGTCGTCGCCGCTGTGCGGCGCGGCCTATGGCGTGCGGATCGACGTCGACGTCACCGGCCGCGGCACGCCTGTGATCGAGGCGAGCCTGTAGCCGGGGAGCGAACCGATGGACGACGCCGCACGCGCGAACTGGACGCTGAAGGAGGACATCCGCGAATACTGGTCGCGGCGCGCCGAGACCTTCGACGATTCCCCCGGCCATCGCATCGACGATCGCTTCGAGGCGCCGTACTGGCACGCCCTGCTCGACGCGGCCTTCGGCGACCTCGCCGGCCGGCGGGTGCTCGACGTCGCCTGCGGCACCGGCGAGATCAGCCGCATGCTGCTGGCCCGTGGCGCCGCCGTCACCGGCGTCGACTTCGCCGAGCCGATGCTGGACCGCGCGCGGGCGAAGCACCGCGGCAAGGACTGGCGCGGCCGGCTCGCCGACGCCGAGACGCTGGCCGGCGAGCCCGACGACAGCTACGACGCCGTCGTCACCCGCCACCTGGTGTGGACGCTGCTCGATCCGCCCGCTGCCTTCGCGGCCTGGCACCGCGTGCTGAAACCAGGCGGCCGGCTGCTGGTGGTCGACGGCAACTGGGTGCGGCCGACACCGGTCGGCCGCCTGCTGCGCGCGCTGGCGAACCGGCTCGGCGCCAAGCGCAGCGGCGACGGCGACCCGGAGCGGCACGCCGCGATCCTCGCACAGGTCCACTATCGCGACGGGTTGACCGCCGCACGACTGGCCGACGACCTCGGCCGCGCCGGTTTCACCGGCTTCCGCCGCCACGGCATGGGTGGGATCTACGGTCCGGGACTGCGTGGCGCCCCGCTAACAGACCGCCTGCGGCTGCGCGCGGCCAGCCGTTTCGCCGTGTCGGCCTGCAAGCGCGGGACGGCCGCCGGCTAGACTGCCGGCCGCATCACGTTGCGGCCGGTCCGGTCTTCGCCGCGGACGAGGAAGATCGGGCGTGCAGCGAAATTCGGCGCGGATGTGCCGCTGGTCCCCGGCACTGGCGGCACATCGCGGTCGAACAGCGAGGTCGCCGGCATGTAGCGCAGCACGACGCCGGCGCGCCGGCGGTCGGAGGTGTTGGCGTTCGACCCGTGCACCAGGAAGACGTCGTGCAGAGACATCTCGCCCGGGTCGAGCACCACGTCGCGCATGGCGCCGGCATCGAGCAGGTCGGGGTCCAATTCCTGGTTGAGGGCAAGGCCGTCGGCGTCGTTGGTGCGATGGCGCATCAGGCCGTGCCGATGCGACCCCGCGACGTAGCGCATGCAACCGTTGCCGGTGTCGGACCGGTCCAGCGCCACCCAGACGGTGCAGGTCGCCAGCGGCCGGATCGGCCAGTAGTGGCCGTCCTGATGCCAGGGCACGGCGCGCCCGGCGCCGGCCGGCTTGCAGAACAGGGCACAGCCCCAGAGGATGAGATCCGGGCCGATCAGCGGCTCGACCAGGTCGAGGATGCGGTCGTCGTGGGCGAGGTCGAGAAAGGCCTGCTGGCCGCGCACGCCCTCAGGCCCGTCGGCGATGTGCACGTTCATCAGGTTTTCGGGCCGGTGGTCCGGATTGTCGGCCAGCACCCGGTCCAGCGCGGCGCGCAGACGCGCCAGCGTGGCGTCGTCCAGCCGCAACCGCGGCACCACCAGCCCGTCGGCGCGATAGCGCTCCGCCTCGTCGGCATCCAGCCGCACAGCCGCCGTCCCGTTCTGCATGACCCTCACACCAGCCGTGCGTCGCCGGGCCGCGACGCGAGGCAAGCATGCCACACCCCGACCGTGGCGGCGACAACCAGCACCGCCATGGCCTGGTGCAATACCGCCAGCGGCAGTTCGACCACGCTCAACAGCGTCGCGACGCCCAGGCCGTACTGCACCAGGAGGGCAAGGCCGAGCAGCCCGGCGGCGCGCACCGCCGCCGGACCGCAGCGCCCGGACCACAGCCGCACCGCGAGCGCGAGCCCGACCAGCACGGTCAGCGTGGCGAGCAGGCGATGCACCCACTGGATCGCGCCGGGATTCTCGACCAGGTTGAGCCAGGCCGGGTCGAGCGCGCCGAAATCGGCCGGCACCAGCCGGCCGCCCATCAGCGGGAACTCGTTGTAGAGCCAGCCGGCATTGGTGCCGGCGGTAAGCCCGCCCCAGCACAGGGTGAGGACGATCAGCACCGAGAATCCGATCAGGTGGAAGCGCGGAACCGCCTCGCCGCCGCCGGCCGCCCCGTCGCCGCGCAGCAGCCGCAACGCGACCCACAGCATGTAGGCGAAGATCGCCAGCGCCATGACCAGATGCACCGTCAGCCGGTACTGGCTGACGTCGGTGCGGTCGACCAGGCCGCTCTGCACCATCCACCAGCCGATCGCCCCCTGCAGCGCGCCGAGCGCGAACAGGCCGACCAGGTGCGGCCGGGTCCAGGCCGGGATGCGCCGGCGCAGCGCCAACACCAAAAGCGGTACCGCGAACACCAGTCCGATCAGCCTGCCCCACAGCCGGTGGACGTATTCCCACCAGTAGATCGCCTGGAACTGCTCCAGCGACATGCCGGCGTTGACCTCGCGATACTCCGGGGTCTGGCGATAGTCGGCGAAGGCCTGCTGCCAGGCGGCGTCGCTGAGCGGCGGCAGGATGCCTTCGACCGGCTGCCAGCGGGTGATCGACAGACCGCTCTCGGTCAGCCGGGTGATGCCGCCGATCACCACCATCGCCAGGATCATCGCGCAGCACAGCAGCAGCCACAGCGCGACCGTGCGCGGCCGGCGCAGGCGCGCCACCTCCGCGCGGCTGCCGGCCGGCGTGCCGGGATTTGTGGCATGTCCGATCGCGGTCAACGGTCGCTCCGCCCGACCTCCCCCACGGGGGCGGTCCGTGGCCGGGGCCCCCACCGCCGCAACTGGTGCACCCGAAGCCGCGCGCACTCAAGCGGCTTGCGGCCGAAAGCCGCAAAACGGCGGGCGGCGATCCGCTCGCGGTGCCGCGCCGTAACACCTTGGTCAGCATGCTGTGCGAAGATGCTTGCGATGGACGCGCCGGCACCGTTCAATCGAACGGCCGGCCCCGGCGGAGGGCGGCACGAAGATGGCGATGGCAAGACGGCTCACATCGATGGCGACCGGCACCGGCCGGGCGGCGTGGTTCGCCGCAGGCGCGCTGTCGCTCGCGGCCGGCATCATCGGCATCGTCCTGCCGCTGGTCCCGACCACGCCGTTCCTGCTGCTGGCCGCGTTCTGCTTCGCGCGCGGCTCGCAGCGCGTGCACGACTGGCTGCTGGACCACCCCAGGCTGGGCCCGCCGATCCGCGCCTGGCGCGATCACGGCGCGATCTCTCGCCGCGCGAAGACGCTGGCGCTGGTGGCGATCGCGGCCGCCTTCGGGATCTCGCTGCTGATCGGCGTGTCGACGACGGTGCTGGCGATCCAGGCCACCGTGCTGGTCGGCGTCACCGTCTTCATCCTCAGCCGACCGCTGCCGCCGCCGGGACCGCGCTGATCCCGGCGCGCTATTCCAGCAGCTCGCCGATCGCCTGCTCGGCCTCGTTCCAGGCTTCGCCCGCCGCATCGGCGGCTGCGCTCGCTCCGTCGACGGTGGCGTCCACGGCCTGCGCGGCGGCACCGCCGGCCGCATCCGCCGCGTCCAACGTGGCCTGCCAGCCCTGATCCAGCGTGTCGCCGGTCCACCGGGCGGCGTCGACCGCGGCCGCGGCACTCCACGCATAGGCGTTGGCGCCGGCCGTCACCGCGCCGGTCCAGGCATCGAGACCGGCCTGCTCGGTCCAGGCCCAGGCGCTGCGGCCGGCCGCGACGGCATCGTCCCAGGTCTGCGGATCCTGCGCCCAGGCGACCGCGCCCTCGGCCCGGTCGCCGGTCCAGGTCCAGGCGTCCGCACCGACCTGGCGCGCATCGTCCCACGCGGTCGCCAGCGCGTCCTGTTGTTCGACGCGGTCCGCGACGATCTGGTCGCCCGCCAGCACGCCAAGCGGTACCGCGACGACCACGGCCCCGCAGACGCCGATCCAGGGCGAAACACGCATGCGCCGTTTCCTCCCAAGCCGCAGTGGAGAAGGTCCACTGCACAGCAGACCGCAGCGATGCGGTCAAAATGTGGCAACGGTTCCGTCGCTGCGCGGGTCGGACCCGCCCTCCAGCGTGCCGGACGGGTGGCGCACCAGCATGCCGGCATGGCCCAGCAGCGAATCGAAGGCGCCCATCTCGTCGACGGCATAGCCGAGCGCGCGCAGCCGGTCGGCGGTGCCGGGCGCGAAACGGCTCTCGATCTTCAGCGACGCGGTTTCCTGCCCCCAGGTCTTGCCCATCAGCCAGCGCGGCGCGGTGACCGACGCCTGCGCACCCTGGCCGAGCCAGGCGTATCGCGCCAGCATCGCAGCCTGCGACTGTGGCTGGCCGTCGCCGCCCATGGTGCCATAGACCACCACCCGGCCGTCGCCGAGCTCGGCCATCGCCGGATTCAGCGTGTGGAACGGCTTGCGGCCGGGCTGCAGAGCGCGCGGGCCGCCGCCGCCGAGATGGAAGCTGGAGCCGCGGTTCTGCCACAGGATGCCGGTCTTCGGCAGCACGACGCCCGAGCCGAACTCCCAGAACACGCTCTGGATCGCGCTGATCGCCCGGCCGGCGCCGTCGATCACGCCGAACCAGACCGTGTCGCCGCCGTCCTCCGGCGCACCCCAGGGTGCCACCCGGCCGACGTCGATTCCCGCCGCACGGCGGTCGAGCGCGTCCGCCGCCAGCCAGTCGGCCGGCCGCGCGGTCATCGCCGACGGGTCGCCGATGGCGCTGTCGCGCACGCGATAGGCGCTGGTCGTCGCCTGCACCACCTTGTGGATCAGCGCCAGCTCGTCGTCGCCGTCGGCGCGCAGCCGATCGTAGAGGCCCAGGATCATCAGCGACGCCGCGCCCTGGGTCGGCGGCGGCATGTTGAACGCCTTGCCGACCGAAAGCTTCAGCGACAGCGGCGAAACCTCGGTCGCATGGCATTCGCCGAGGTCGGCGAGCCCCACCGGCGCGCCGACCGCCGCCAGGTCGGCGGCGACCGCCTCGGCCACGGCGCCGCGGTAGAAGCTGTCCAGGCCGTCGTCGACCAGCCCCTGCAGGGTGGCCGCCAGCCGCGGCTGCCGCCACAGGGCGCCGGCGCGGGCCGCCGCGCCGGTCGGGAAGGTGTCGGCGAAACCGGCGACGCCGGCCAGTTCCGCGCCATGGCCTTCCAGCATGTCCGCCAGGCTCTCCGCAATGGGACAGCCCAGATGGGCATGGTCGATCGCCTCGGTCAGCAGGCGTGCCAGCGGCAGCCGCCCGCCCCACCGGGCGCCGATGTCGAGAACGGCCTGCCAGCCCGAGATCGTGCCGGATACCGTGTTGGCGGCAAGCGGGCCGCGCGGCGGGATCGTCGCCACGTCCCAGCCGGCGTAGAATGCCGCGGTAGCCTGCGCGCCGGCCGCGCCGCAGGCGTCGATGCCGACGATGCCGCCCGCCGCCTCGCGCACCAGCCAGAAGCTGTCGCCGCCGATTCCGTTCATGTGCGGATAGACCACGGCCAGGGTCGCCGCCACGCTCACTGCCGCCTCGGCCGCATTGCCGCCGTCGCGCAGCACGGCCAGGCCGGCCTCCGCCGCCAGATGGTGCGGCGCGACGACCATGCCGTTGCGACAGAAGCGCGAGCTGAGCATCGCCGATCACCCTCCCCGACGTGGCGGCGGCGCAAGCGACGGCGCGCCGCTGCGGTCTACCCGCAATTGACTGTACAATCACCGATACAGGCCTGTTCGGGGCCCTGTCACGTACTAGATGGCTGTATCGTCGGCCGTGGCAAATGGAGGTCTCGTGATGCGCGCACTGCCCGTCCTGTTCGCCCTGGCGATCGCCCTTGCCGTCCAGGTCGCGCCCGCCCGCGCCCAGGGACTGGCGGATTCGGACCGCGCCGCGATCGCCGCGGTGATCGAATCGCAGCTCGAAGCGTTCCGCAGCGACGACGGGGCCAAGGCGTTCTCCTATGCCTCGCCCGGCATCCGCTCGATGTTCCAGACCCCGGAATTTTTCATGGACATGGTGCGCAACGGCTACGCCCCGGTCTATCGGCCGCAGAGCCACGCCTTCCGCGACCTCGACCTCAGCGGCAGCCTGCCGGTGCAGGACGTCTATCTGGTCGGACCCGACGGCACGCCGGTGATCGCGCGCTACACGATGGAGCGCCAGCCCGACGGCAGCTGGCGCATCGCCGGCTGCCAGCTGATCGACGCCGGCCTTTCGGTCTGACGCCGACGCCCGCCCTCGCGTCCCGGCCGGCCTTGCGGTCGGCCCGTCCGCACGGCTATACGCATCGCCCATCGGCAGCGGCGAGGGGAATCGGGCGATGGCGGACAGCGAGGGCTACAGCAAGAACTATCCGGTTTCCTGGGAGCAGCTGCATCGCGACGCGCGCGCGCTCGCCTGGCGGCTGATGTCCGGCGGCCCCTGGGCCGGCATCGTCGCCATCACCCGCGGCGGGCTGGTGCCGGCGGCGGTCGTGGCGCGCGAACTCGACGTGCGCCTGATCGATACGATCTGCATCTCCAGCTACCACGGCGAGAAGAAGCAGGGCGAGGCGCACATCCTGAAGCGGGTCGAAGGCGACGGCGAGGGGCTGCTGGTGGTCGACGACCTGGTCGACACCGGCAAGACCGCCCAGATCGTCAAGGACATGCTGCCGAAGGCGCACCTGGCCACCGTCTATGCCAAGCCGGCCGGCCGGCCGCTGGTCGACACCTTCATCACCGAGGTCAGCCAGGACACCTGGATCTATTTCCCGTGGGACCTGGAGCTGCAGTTCGCCCAGCCGCTGGCCACGCAAGGCCGGTGACCGCGCCCGACGAGCCGACGGACGGCACCGGCGCGCAAGGCCTGCCGCGGCTGCACATCCTGCCGAAGCACGGCCGGCGCATGCGTCAGGGCCACCCGTGGCTGTATTCCAACGAGTTGAAGCTGACGGCGGACGACAAGGCGCTGCCGCCGGGCAGCCCGGTCAACCTGGTCGCCGACGACGGCCATCTGTACGGCACGGCGCTGTTCAACGCCCGGCCGCTGATCTGCGCGCGGCTGATCGACCGCCGGCCGGACGTGGTGCCCGACCGCGACTGGTTCGCCCGCCGCTTCGAGGCGGCGCTGAACCTGCGCCGGCGCCTGGTCGGCCGGCCGTACTACCGCCTGATCCACGCCGAGGCCGACGGCCTGCCCGGCGTCATCGTCGACCGCTATGGCGATGCCGCCGCGGTGCAGATCAACGTGGCCGGCTTCGAACGGCTGGCGGAGCCGCTGGTCGAGGCGCTGCGCGCCGTGACCGGCGTGGCGACGGTGGTCCGGCGCAACGACACGCCGGCGCGGGCCGTGGAAGGGCTGGGCGGCGACGACAGCGTCGTCGGCCCGGTCCCGACAGACGCGGTGGCGGTGGAGGAAGGCGAGGCCCGCTTCTTCGCCGACCTGACCACCGGCCAGAAGACCGGCTGGTTCTACGACCAGCGCGACAACCGCGCCTTCGTCGCCACGCTGTGCGGCGGCGCTCGGATGCTGGACGTCTACAGCCACAGCGGCGGCTTCGCGATCCAGGCCGCCCGCGCCGGCGCCGAAAGCGTCACCGCGGTCGACCGTTCCGACCACGCGCTCGCTCTCGCACGGCGGGCGGCGGAGGACAACGGCGTCGCCGCGCGCTGCAGCTTCGTCAAGGCCGAGGCTTTTGCCGAGCTGGCCGCGCTGGCCGAGCGCGGCGCGCGCTTCGACGTGGTGGTCTGCGATCCACCCGCCTTTGCCAAGTCGAAAAAGGACCTCCACGCCGCCGTCCGCGGCTATCACAAGTTGACGCGGCTTGCCGCGCGCCTTGTCGCACCCGGCGGCTTCCTATTCGTCGCCTCGTGCTCGCACAACGTGCCGGTGGACTCGTTCGCCGCGGCGGTGACCGCCGGCATTCACGACGCCCGGCGCGGCGGGCGCATCCTGCGGCAGTCGGGCGCAGCGCCGGACCATCCGGTGCACCCGCACCTGCCGGAAACCGCCTACTTGAAGGCCGTCACGCTGCAGCTCGATTGACTTCGGGTCGATGTCACCGGATGTTGACATCGGGTTGCCGGCGCGTAACTGTGCCGCCCAAGAACACTATCATATGACGAAAGTGCTCTCGAACCGCGGCCGGGCCGGCATGTCCCTGGAGCCGCGGACGGCGCACATCGGGTGGGAGGTATCGTGGCCCTGCTGGCCTTGACAGGCGTAGTCAAGCGCTTTGGCGCCATTGAGGCGGTCGGTGGCGTGGATCTGACGATCGAGCCGGGCGAGGTTGTCGGCCTGATGGGCGACAACGGCGCCGGCAAGTCGACCCTGGTCAAGATGATCGCCGGCAATTTCCCGCCCGACGGCGGCAGCATCAGGATCGACGACCATGTGGTCCATTTCCACCGGCCGGTGGAAGCGCGCGCCAAGGGCATCGAGGTCGTCTACCAGGATCTGGCGCTGTGCGATAATCTGAGCGCGTCGGACAACGTGTTCCTCGGGCGCGAGCGGTGGCAGATGCTGCTGGGCTTCATCCCGGCGCTGAACTATCGCGGCATGCGCGACCGGTCGCGCGAGCTGTTCGACGAGCTGAAGTCCGAAACCCGGGCCAGCGATACGGTCAAGCGCATGTCCGGCGGCCAGCGCCAGGCGGTGGCGATCGCCCGCACCCGGCTGGCCCAGGCCAAGATCATCCTGATGGACGAGCCGACCGCGGCGATCAGCGTGCGCCAGGTCAAGGAGGTTCTCGACCTGATCCACCGGCTGAAGGAACAGAACATCGCGGTCATCCTGATCAGCCACCGCATGCCCGACGTGTTCGCCGTCTGCGACCGCATCGTGGTGATGCGTCGCGGCCGCAAGGTGGCCGACAAGAAGATCAAGGATTCCTCGCCCGAGGAGGTCACCGGCCTGATCACCGGCGCGATCGAGGCGGCGTGATGTGCGACCGCAACCACCGATGCGTTCAGCGGGCTAGCTAGGCACAATGGCAAACATCAGCATTTCCGACGTCTCCGGTGTGCGCACCCAGTCGAGCCTGACCAAGATCCTGGTCAGCCAGGAGTTCTGGGTGACGCTGGCCGTGGTGATCATGGCGATCTTCCTGGTCTTCAACACCGACGTGTTCGACACCTGGCGCAACCTGCGCAACTCCATGCAGAACATGGCGTTCATCGGCATCATCGCACTGGGCCAGATCTGCGTGATCATCACCGCCGGCATCGACCTGTCGGTCGGCTCGGTGATGGCGATCGGCGCGGTCGGCACGGGCTTGATGATGGCGGACGGGGACGGCATCGAAGTGGCTTTCCTCGGCGGGATGGCGCTTTCGATGGCGGTCGGTCTGTTCAATGGCTGCCTGGTCGCATTCGTCAAGCTGCCGCCCTTCGTCGTTACCTTGGGCACGCTCAGCATCTGCCGCACCATTGCCATGGCGGCGACCAACAATCAGCTGATCTACGACTTCGGCCCCGACGAGGCCGAACTGTTCAATCTCGGCACCGGCGGCATCGGCAGCCTGTTCGGCCATGTGCCGGAGCCGCCGAAGCCAGACAACGCGATCCCCCTCTACGAGAAGCTGCTCGACACGCCGATTCCGTTCGTCGTGATGATCGTGCTGACGGTGGTACTCAGCTATTTCCTGTACATGACCCGCTGGGGCCGGCACATCTTCGCGGTCGGCGGCAACGAACACGCGGCACGGCTGACCGGCGTGCCGGTCGCCTTCATCAAGATCTCGGCCTATGTGTTCTGCTCGGCGACGGCCGGCCTGTCAGGCATCCTGATGATGGGCTGGGCCGGCTCGCTCAACAACTCGATCGGCACCGGCTACGAGCTGCGCGTGATCGCCGCCTCGGTGATCGGCGGCGCCAACCTGATGGGCGGCTACGCCTCCGCCTTCGGCGGCTTCATCGGTTCGGCGCTGCTGGAGATCCTGCGCAACTCGCTGGTGCTGCTGCGGATCGACACCAATTTCCATCTCGGTTTCGTCGGCCTGTTCATCATCCTGGCCGTGCTGCTGGAGCGGATGCGCGACTCGCGGATCAGCCCGGCGGCCCTCGTGGAACTGTTCGTGCGGAGCAAACGCTAGCGCCGCCGCCCGGGTCCCAACAACAAGAACGGCCGTTGCAGGTCGCTACGGAAAAAGCCTAACTCGATCCATCGCGGACACGAACGATAGGGAGGAAACCCAAATGAAGAAGATGCTTCTCGCCACCGCAGCGCTTGCGGTGATGGGCCTGGCCGGTGCGGCCCAGGCGCAGGACGACACCTACACCTTCGCCCTGGTCCCCAAGGCGATGAACAACCCGTTCTTCGACCAGGCCCGTGACGGCTGCATGGTCGCGGCCGAGGCGCTGGCCGACGTCGAGTGCTACTACATCGGGCCGGCCGAGCACACCGAGGCCGACCAGCTGCAGATCGTGCAGGACCTGATCAGCCAGGGCGTCGACGGCATCGCCGTCGCCTCGTCGAACGCGCCGGCGATGGCCCGCGTGCTCGAGGGCGCCCAGGCCGCCGGCATCGCCGTGATCACCTGGGACAGCGACCTGCTGGCCGAGGACGCCGGGCTGCGCTCGGCCTATGTCGGCACCCACAACTACATGATCGGCGTCGGCCTGGCCGAATACGCCCAGCAGATGAAGCCCGAGGGCGGCACCATCCTGATCCAGTCGGGCGGCGCGGCAGCGGCCAACCACAACGAGCGCATGGCCGGCATCCGCGACACGCTGCGCGGTTCGGTCTCGGGCGAAGCCGACCCGGGCCCGCGGCTGAGCGGCGAGAACGGCTGGACCGAGATCGAGGTCTCTCCGCTGTATACCAACGACGACTTCCCGCTGTCGGTGCAGCAGATGGCCGACGTGCTCGGCTCGACCCCGGACCTCGACGTCTGGATCTCGACCGGCGGCTTCCCGCACTTCGCGCCGAACGCCTTCTCCGAGACCATCGCCCAGTATCGCGACCGCATGGACTCCGGCGAGCTGGCGGTGCTGATCGCCGACACCCTGCCGGTCCAGCTCGACTTCGTGCGCAGCGGCGACACCGCGGCCCTGGTCGGCCAGCGCCCGTGGGAGATGGGCTATCGCGCGATGTTCATCATGCGCCAGATGATGGACGGCGTGATGCCTTCCGACCCGACCTACACCGGCCTCGACAAGTGCGACGCGTCGAACATCGACACCTGCGTCGGCGGCTGATCGAAACGACATCGGCTGACACCGGCCGAAACGAGCGGCGCCCCGGGAAACCGGGGCGCCGTTTGCATTCGGCCGTTCGGCGACCTCAACCGCCGGCGCGCAGCCGGTCCGGCGTCACCCACTCGTCCCAGCTGGAATCGTAGCCGTCGTAGCCGACATAGCAGCTGCCGTCCGGCCCGGGGCCTTCCAGCACCCGGCCCGGGTACCAGCTGCCGTTCCACTCGATGCCGACCGCCGAGCCCGGCACGCATAGTCCGGCCGCCACATTGCCGACCGCCTGCAGCCGGTCCGGCGAGACCCATTCGTCCCAGCTGGAATCGTAGCCGTCATAGGTGACGTAGCAGCTGCCGTCCGGACGCGGCCCGTCCAGCACCCGGCCGGCATACCAGCCACCGTTCCACTCGATGCTGACCGCCACGCCGCGGAGGCAGGCGCTGCCGGTGCGGTTGTCGAGCGCCTGCAGGCGCGACGGGTCGACCCATTCGTCCCAGCTCGAGTCGTAGCCGTCATAGGAGATGTAGCAGGTGCCGTCGGGCCGCGGGCCCTCCAGCACGTGCCCCGGATACCAGCTGCCCTGCCACTCGACGTCGACCGCGGCGCCCGCGACGCAGGCGCCGCCCGGCGGGGCTTCGACCGGCGGCTCCAGCGCAATGCCGCCCGCCAGCGCGGCCGCGGGAATCTGCTCGACCCAGTAATACAGCAGTCCCTCGAATTCGACCGAGCAGGTGCCGTCGGCGGCCGGCCCGTCGAACACGTAGCCGGTGCGGACCGCGCCCTGCGACTCCACGTCGACCAGGGCGCCGATGTCGCAGTCCTGGCCCCACGCCACGGCCGGCGCCAGCAGCGTTGCCGCACACAACAATATCCTTCTCACCACGCAGCGTCCTCCAATCCCATTGCTGAATGCCGTCTCCCGCTGTCCGGAAAACCAGATCGCGGCCGCCGATGCAATGCTGCAATGACCGTCCGGGGCGATCGACGGCTCAGATTTCCAGCCGCACCACCACCGGGCAGTGGTCCGACGCCTTGGGCCGGTCCCAGCCGACCCGCGGATAGCGGTCTGCGCCATAGGGGTCGGCACGGAACGGCAGCCCGGCGCGATAGGGCATGCCGCGCCGCATCACCCGCGGCAGCGCCGCCATGTTGCGGGCCGCCAGCGCACGCGAAGCGAGGATGTAGTCGAGCTGGCGGTGCTGGTCGCCGCCGGGCCAGTAGTGGGTCCAGCGATCGGCGAAGTCGGGGATGCGGGCGACCAGGTCCTCGCAGGCGTCCCAGCCGAGCAGCGGGGCGAGCCCATGGTCGGCGTCGGGCCCGTCGGCCCCGTCGCAATAGTCGTTGAGGTCGCCCAGCAACAGCCAGTCGGCCGCCGCCGGCTCGGCGAACCTGCGTTCGATCAGCCGGCGCACCGCCGTCGCCTCGGCGACCCGCACCGTGCGCGTCCACTTGCGCTCCGGCTCCATCGACTTGAAGTGCACCCCGTAAAGGGTCAGCGTGCGGCCGCCGACCTCGACGTCCACCTCCAGGCAGTCGCGCTTGAACACGCGGTCGTCCGGCTGGGTCGGTGTCTTGCCGAAATGGATGTCGGCCGGGTCGAGGCCGAGCGTGCGGAACGTCTCCTGCTGGTGCGTGGTCACCGCCTTCAGCGGCCGCTTGCTGATCACCGCGATGCCGATGCCGCGGCGGTCGTTGCCGTCGATGGCGACGCGGTGCGGATAGACCGCGTTCGGCGACGACGGCGCATGGAGCGGCGCGGCGTCCCCGGCCCGGTTCAGGTAGCGGTCGTAGAACGCCTCCAGCGCGTGCCGGCCCTCGACCTCCTGCAGCACAACCACGTCGGCCGCGATGTCGCGGATCGCCTGTGCGGTCAGCTGGCGCATGTCGTCGCTGAGGGTGGTCTTGTAGGCCTGCAGCGCGGCCAGTTCGGCCGCCTCGTCGGGAAAGGCGAACAGCGCGCTCGCCGTTTCGTCGAGGCCGCCGTCGCGGTTGCGGCCGAACTCGAACCGGGTCAGCAGGTTCTCGACGTTGAAGGTGGCGACGGTCAGCGCGGGCATGCCCGCAGCGATGGCACAGCGCCGCCGGCCTTGGCAAGCGCCGGACCGCCGCGGTCACATGCGGCCGGCGCGCGACAGTTTGTGCTCGCGATAGGCGATATAGACGCCGGCGGCGACCAGCAGGCCGCCGCCGGCCACCGTGGTCGCGCGCGGCAACTCGCTGAACGCGAAATAACCGACCAGCACCGAACACGGCAGCTGCACATACTGGAACGGCGCCAGCACCGAGGTAGGCGCAGCGGCGAAGGCACGGATCACCAGCAGGTGGCAGCCCGCGTGCAGCAGCCCGCAGAGCAGCAGAATGCCGGCTTCCGGCAACTCGGGCGTGACCCAGACGAACGGCACCACCAGCGTCATCAGCACCGCGCCGAGGCCGGGGCCGAGCGCCAGCTGGGCCGCGTGCGAGGAGCCTGGCGCGGCCAACCGGGTCAGGATCGGGTAGAAGGCGCCGAGGATCGCGCAGGCGACCGGCAGCGCCACCGCCCAGCCGAAGGCCTCGCCGGCCGGCTGGATGATGATCACCGTGGCGACGAAGCCGATGACCACGGCGGCCCAGCGCCGCGGCCCGACCCGCTCGCCCAGGATCGGCACCGACAGCATGGTCATCAGCACCGGAGACAGGAACACGATGGAGGTGAACAGTGCCAGCGGCAGCAGGCCGACGCTGTAGACCGCCAGCGTCGGCACCACTGCCGACAGCAGCCCGCGCAGCAGGTGGAAGCGCATGTTCGGCGTGCTGCGCAACTGCTGCCAGCCGGCGCGGCCGAGCAGCGCGCTGGCGACGATGCCCGACATCACCGCACGGCCCCAGGCCACCTCCAGCGGCGGCAGCGCGCCGGTCAGGAACTTCGACAGCGCGTCGGTGACCGCGAAGCCCAGCGCGGCCGAAACCGCAAGCCCGATCGGCAGCAGGATGCCCGCGGCGGGTGCCGGGACCGCATGGTTGGTCATGAGGTGCGCCTCGCCCGGCGGCAGGAGGGCGCGGCGCCCTCAGGAATTGCCGCTGGCGAATCCCATCTATCGCAACCGCGGGCGGCCGGCAACGACGGCATCGGTCCGTGTGCCGGTCGGCGCCGTGCGCCCGGTCCCGCACAGGCTCTTTCCCTGGCGACGGCGCGGCCCTACCTTCCTGCGGCTGATTCCGGTACGGGGCCCGAGGCGATGCGAATCCTGGCGGTGATCAACGACCCGCAATGCGACGGCGGCATTGTCGTCGACGAATTGCGCGCCCTCGGCCACGCGGTCGACGAGCGCCAGCCGCACCACGGCTCGGCGCTGCCTGCCGACGCGCTGGCGGCCTTCGACGCCATGGTCGCCTTCGGCGGCGCGATGTCGGCCTTCGACGACCAGGACCATCCCACCCTGCGCGACGTCGCCGACCTGCTCGCCGCCTTCTCGCGCGCCGACCGGCCGGTGCTTGGCATCTGCCTCGGCGCGCAGCAGATCGCCCGCGCCTTCGGCCAGTCCCACCAGGTGATGGGCTGGATGGAATTCGGCTTCACGCCTTTCGCCGTGACCGAAGCGGGGCGCGACGACCCGCTGCTGGCCGGCCTCGAGGTGCCGCCGGTGGCACAGGTCCACGGCGACACCTACGTCATCCCGCCCGGCGGGGTGCGGCTGCTGACCGGCGCGGCCTGTCACGAGCAGGCGTTTCGCCTCGGCCGCGCCACCTATGCCTTCCAGCCGCATTTCGAGGTGTCGGAGCCGACCCTGAACCGGTGGTTCGACTTCCTCAACGACCTGGAGAAGGAAAAGCTCGGCGCCGACGGACCGGCCCGCGTCGAGGCGTTTCGCGGCCAGATCGCGGACCTGCTGCCCGGCGCCCAGGCCTTCGGCCGGGCCGTGACCCGGCGCTGGGCGGCCCTGGGCGGCGCGATCGCCCTCCGATCGGATGGAATCGAACGATCGGAGACAGGTTGATCGATTCCGCCAGGCTGGACCGCCCCGACGCTCAGGACCCCGGCTGCGGCGGCGTCAGCGCCCGCTGGCGCTGCCGCCAGCTGAACGGGCAGTGCGGCTTCAGTGCGACCCGCTCCGCCGTCAGCCCGTCGGCCAATGCCCGCATGTTGCCGCGCAGCGCAGCCTCGATCGCGGTGCGGTGCAGGATGTCGCGCTGGGCGTGGCTGCCGCCGAACGCGTGCGCGCGGTAACGCACCGGCATCAACCATTCGACCGCCTTGGCATAGTCCTGCCGGCCGAAGGCGCGGATCGCATGCAGGATCGGCAGGCCGACCTCGCGGGTCATCAGCGCGTTGGTGCCGCTGCCCTCAGCGGCAAGGGTGGCGCCGGCCAGCACCGATTCGGCGTCGGCCTCGCGGCCGGTAGCCGCGAACACGAACATCGCGTGCATGTCGTTGAAGACGTAAAAGCCGAAGTCGCCGGCCTCCAGATAGGCGGTGGCGAGCCGGTCCCAGCGGGCACCGGCATCGATGCCGTTGAGATGCAGCCGCCACAGCATCGCGGTTGCGTCGACCAGTTCCAGCTGCAGCTGCGAGTCGCCGGGCCGGATCAGCGTGTCGTACATCTCGAGCGCCCGCTCCGGCCGGCCCTGGTCGAGGTGGTACAGCGCCGTGTGCCACCAGTTATGGAAGGCGAAGGCGTTGTCGGACTGGGCCCAGTGGTCGCGCCGGCCCTCCATCCAGGCGATGCCCTCGGCCTGGCGGCCCTGCATCTCCATCACGTGCGCGATGGCGTGCTGGGCCCAGCAGTCCTCGGCTTCCAGCGCGATCGCATGGCGGCCGGATTCCTCGGCCTCGGCATAGGCCCCGCACTCCTCCTGCCCGAAGGCGCGCATGCCCAGCACGAAGCCGTAGCCCGGCAGGTCCGGGGTCCAGTGGGCCTGGGCGCGCAGCACGCGGCCGCGCAGGTTGTCGCGGTCGCCGTGATAGAAGTCGCACAGGTGGCCGATCTGCAGCGCCAGCATGTCGCGCGGGTCGTCCATCAGCAGCCGGTCGAAGTCCGCCCGCGCCGCGTCCCACGCGCCGTCGGCCCAGCGCCGGATCAGCGCCGCATGGCGCTGTTCGCGCGGGTTGAGCCGGTTGCCGAGCGCCGACAGCCGCTCCAGGCTGACGTCGAGCTCGGGCAGTACGCTCGCCTCCCACATCGACATGTGGATCTCGGCGCGCAGGATGTGACCGCCGGCGAAGTCGGGATCGTCGGCGAGAGCGGCATCGATGGTGGCGACCGGATCGCCGCGATAACGGTTGAACTGGCGCACCGCCGTCTCATAGGCGGCCACGCTTGCCGCATTGTCGGTGCTGTGCTCGCAACCCCAATGGTCCTTGCGCGGCATGTCGGTCTCCTCAAATCTGTCAGGGCCGGGCCATGTGCACCGGCCGCCGCGGCGACGCTGTGTCGACGGTCACGCCAAGGTGCGGCCGATCACAGGTTGGCCTATCACCACAATTGCGCCCGGCATCGGTGGTGTCATCGCAAGTAGCGTTGCACGCTATCTGGACTCCCGATTTTTCCGGTCGATTTCCGTAGCCGTATTCTTTCGTTTCTATCGTGTCTGGCCGTCGGAAGCAGCCGCGGCCGCGCGCCGGTGTTCGACTGCGACGAGCAGGACGCCGACGAATACGATCGCAAATCCCGCAAGATGCAGCCAGCGGAACGGCTCGCCGAGCAGGACGTAGGACAACACCAGCGCCGAGACCGGCATCACGCCCATGAAGCCGGCCGCCGTGCCGCCCTTCACCGCCGCGACGCCGGAATACCAGAGCAACGAGCCCAGCCCGAGCGTCCCGGCACCCCACCAGGCCACGGCCAGCCAGTCGGTCCAAGCGAGTGCGCCAAAATCCGCCTCATCGACTTCGAGGCCTGCCGGAACGGCGAACAGCGGCAACGCCATCGCCGCGCCAAGCAGGGTCACGACCAGCGGCGACAAGCTCCGCATCGCTGCCTTGCCCAGCAACGTGTATGCGGCCTCGCAGCACACTGCCGCCAACACCAGTCCGGATCCCAGCAGGATTGGCCCGGCAGCGGCGTCAGCACCATCCAACTGTCCCACGTGCATGACCGCAACGCCGACAGCCGCGCAGGCAACTGCCGCGATCGTGCGGCCACCCAGGCGATCGCCCAGGAACAGGACGGTCGACAGCGCGGTCACGGCCGGCGTTGCGCTCATCAGCACCGCGCCGACAACACCCGGCACCAGCCGCATGCCAAAGAGCATGAGTACGCTGAAGCCGAACATGCCGAAGACGGCGATTCCGCCGAGCAGCAACCATGTCCGGCCGGCGATCACCGGCGCCCCGCGCAACTCGCGGATGACGAAAGGCAGGATCACCGCCGCCCCGATCGCCACCCGCAGCGCCGACCCGACGAAAGTCGGCAACGCATCGGCCACGATCTTGCTGATCGGGGTCGCGCTGCCGAACAAGGCCATGCCGGAAGCCAGGCAAACCATCGCCTGCCGTGGCGTTCGGCTCGCTGCGTCGGACGCCTGCCGACCCATGCGCCGCTATTCCCCTGTTGCCGATCCCTCCAGGGGGCAACGGGCGGCGCAGCGGTCGGTTCCGCCTCAGCCCGGCCTCAGGCCGGCGTGATCGCCTGCGGCAGCACGAAGTTGGCGACGTGCGGCACGAAGGCGATCGCGCTGGTGTGGATGATCGGCTGCACATATTGGAACAGCGGGATCACGCAGCCATGCTCGGCGATATAGCGGTCGACCGCCTTGTAGCCCTCGATCCGCTTCGCCTCGTCCGGCTCGCCCCACAGCGGCCCGATCATGGCGTCGACCTCGTCGGTGTCCCACACCGAGTGCGGCGACGGGCCGAACATGGCGAAGCCGGTCGAGGTCGACGGGTCGCCGATCGAGTTGCCCCAGTTGTAGAAGGCGGCCGGGGCCAGCGTGTCGAGTGCGCGCAGCTCGTAGTGCTTGGCGATCTCGTAGACCTCGATCTCGGCCTCGATGCCGACCCGGCGCCACATGCCGACGATGGCCTGGATGATCTCGTAGTCCTTCGGCTTGAAGCCGCGGGTGGTCTGGATGGTGAACCGCACCGGGTTGTCGGGCGAGAAGCCGGAGGCGGCCAGCAGCTCGGTCGCCTTCGCCGGGTCGTAGCCGACCACGATGCCGGGGTCGTAGGCCGCATATTCCGGCGCCTGCAGGGTGTCGATCGGCACGCCGTAGCCGCGCAGCAGCCGGTCGACGATCGCCTGCTTGTCGATGGCGTGGTGGGCGGCGCGGCGCACGTTCTCGTCCAGCATCGGCTCGACGTCGTTGATGAAGATCATCGCGATGTCGGAGACGGCGACGGTCTGGCCGACCAGCCCGTCCTTCTCGCGCAGCCGGTCGTACTCCTCGTAGGGAATCTCGATGGTCAGGTCCGAGGCGCCGCTCTCCACCTCCGCCACCCGGCTGGTGGCGTCGGTGACGAACTTGAAAATCACCGTCTCGAACGCCGGCGCACCGCCCCAGTAGTCGGGGAAGGCCTTCAGCCGCAGGAAGGCGTTGCGCTCGAACGCATCGACCATGTAGGGGCCGCTGCCGATCGGCTTTTCCTCGAAGCCGACCGGGCCGACCTGCTCGAAATAGTGCTTCGGCAGGATGTAGCCGGTCAGGAACGCCATCCACTTGAACAGCGTCGGCTCGAACTCCAGCACGTCGCCGGTGACGGTGTTGCCGTCGATGGCGTAGTTGCCGACCTTGCCCCAGACGAACTGGATCGGGTTGCCGGTGTCCGGGTTGCCGGCCCGCTCCAGCGACCACACCACGTCCTCCGGCGTCACCGGCACGCCGTCGTGCCACTTGGCGCCCTCGCGCACGGTCATGTGGATCTTGCTGCGGTCCTCGCTCCAGCCCCAGTCGGTCAGAAGGCCGGGCTTGAACGACAGGTCCGGGTTCTGGTCGATATACTGGTCGAACACCGCCTTGTAGAGCGACTGGATCGTCGGGTTGACCGCGGACAGGCCGACCGTCGGGTCCCAGGACGGCAGGTTGACGTTGTAGGCAACGGTGACCGTGCCCTCTTGCGCGCGCGCGACGCCCGGGCGAAGCAGCTGGCCCAGCGCAGGTGCGGCGATGCCGGCCGCGCCGGCGGCCCGCAGCAGATGACGGCGTGAAATCCGCATGATCCGTTCAGTCTCCCTCATGGCCGGCAACGGGCCTGCGCAGGCCGGCGCGGCGTCCCCCTCGTTCGCGGCCGGCCGGGCCGGCGACGCTTGGCGCCATGATGCGGGCAAAGGATGCGGCGGGCAATGGGCGATTGGCCGGGGCGGCGGCGCAACGACCGCCGGCGGCACACACGCAATGGTGATGTGGCGCCGGCATGGAAAGCCGCCGCCATGGGGTTAACCTGAAGGGTGCCGCGCGACGGCAGCCCGCCGGAACCGGGCCGGTTGCGCCGGCCCGCCGCACGCGCAACGGGAGGACAGCCATGACCAAGCCAGCCATTCCGCAGGCCATCATCGATCTCTATGACGCCTATACCCACGCGCCGCTCGAACGCCGGGTGTTCCTCGACCGGCTGGCCAGGCTGACCGGCGGCACCGCCGCGGCGGCCGCGCTGCTGCCGCTGCTGGAGAACAACTACGCCCATGCCGAGATGGTGGCAGCCGACGACCCCGCGCTGGCGACCGAGACGGTGCAGGCCGGCGCGCTGCAGGCCTATGTCGCCAGGCCGGCCGGCGCCGGCAGCCTGCCGGCCGTCGTCGTGATCCACGAGAACCGCGGGCTGAACCCGCACATCCGCGACGTCGCCCGCCGCGCCGCCCTGGCCGGCTATGTGGCGATCGCGCCCGACTATCTGTCCGCCGACGGCACGCCGACGCCGGAGAACGAGGACACGGCGCGCGAGGAGATCGGGGCGCTCGACGCCGGCGAGACGCTGGCCAACGGCCTCGCCGTGCTGGAATACGCGCGTGCCGGACGCGACGACGTCACCGGCAAGGTCGGCGTGGTCGGCTTCTGCTGGGGCGGCGGCCAGGTCAACAGCCTGGCGGTCAACGACCCGGGTCTGAACGCCGCCGTCGCCTTTTACGGCCGCCAGCCGGCGGCGGAGGACGCCGCCAAGATCCGCGCCGCGCTGATGCTGCAATACGCCGGGCTGGACGAGCGCATCAACGAGGGCATCGCCGCCTACACCGCCGCGCTGGACGCGGCCGGCATCGCCTATGAGATGCACATGTACGACGGCGTCAACCACGCCTTCCACAACGACACCAACGAGGCGCGCTACGACCAGGCCGCCGCCACGCTGGCCTGGGAGCGGACCATCGCCTTCTTCGACCGGCACCTGAAGGGGTAGCGCGGCGCCACCCCACCCTCCGGCGTACCATGCCCGGCCGTGCGCCGGGCATGGGTACGCCGGTCCAGGGCTATGCCTACTCCGCCGCCTTCGGCGCGCTGTCCGCCCACTTCGCCATCAGGGTGTTCGACGGCAGGGTCTCGTCGACCAGCTTCCGGGCGGTCTCGATGCCGGCGACCGGCAGGCCCTTGGGGTCAAGGAGGCCGATCTGCACCAGCACGCTGGCCTGGTCCCAGTAGATGTGCTCGTTGTACAGCTTGTCGCCGCGGAAGCAGACGATGCCGACCAGCGGAATCTCCACGTATTTACCGGTCGGAGGGATGCCCGGCAGCATCCAGTCGATCTCGATGTCGTGGGTGAAGCAGAACAGCATCTCGTCGACCACCCGGTCGGCGCCGATGGTGCGGCTGATCGGCACCAGCCGGGTGTCCTTCGGCGTCTTCGGGATGAAGTGGTTCTTGTAGAACCGGTGCAACAGGTCGTAGCCGACCCCGCCGGTCATGGTCGGGATGTGGTTGACGTACGGCTGGGCCACCATGGTCGCCATGGTCGCGTCGACGTCGCGGGTGGCGAACTCGTACTCGCAGTGCTTGTCCCACAGCGTCGACAGGTCGTAGCGCGGGCCCATCGCGTGGCGCAGCGCGGCGATGGTGCGGCTGTGCGACATCCACGCCGCCGGCCGGTCATAGCTCTGCCGCTGCGGGTGGTAGAAGGCGTGGTCGACGCCGGGATAGACGTGGATCTCGGCGTCGTCGTGATCGGCCAGCGCCGCGCGGATCCGGTCCACCGCCTCGGCCGGCACGTATTTGTCGGCGCCGGCGAAGTGCAGCACCAGCGGGCAGCTGATGTACTTGGCCTCGCCCAGATGCTGCTCGATACCGACGCCGTAGTAGCCGACCGCGACATCGACATCAGTGCGGGCCGCGGTCAGATAGGCCAGCTTGCCGCCCATGCAGAAGCCGAGCGCGCCGACCTTGCCGCCGCCCTTGCCGGACACGGCCGGCAGCGCGCGCAGCGTTTCCACCGCCGCCGCGATGTCGCGCACGCCCTGGTCGACGTCGAACCGGCCCATCAGGTCAAGCGCCTTGGCGAAACCCTCTTCGTTCGGGGTCAGGTCGACGCCCGGCTCCAGACGCCAGAACAGGTCGGGCACCAGCACGCAATAGCCTTCCTCGGCGAAATAGTCGGCGACCCAGCGCATGCCCTCGTTGATGCCGAAGATCTCCTGCAGCATCACCAGGCCGGGGCCGCCGCCGGATTCCGGCATCGCCAGATAGCCCTGGAAGGTGCCGCCGTCGCTGGCGCTGATCTCGATCATCTTGCCGGTCATCGGCTGGTCTCCCCGGAATGGCGCACCGGCCGCGCGGGCCGGCGTCAACTGGTTGTCTGCTTGCTCGGCGCCGACTCTAGTCGGCCCGGAAAATCGCGGTCAATGGCCGGCGGCGCCGCTTGACAGGCCGTCGCAGGGCCGGGCCCAATGCCGCGGAGGCCAAGGGGGAGAAACGCCATGCAGGTCAAGGATGCGGTCGCCTTCGTCACCGGTGCCAACGGCGAGATCGGGCGCGCCCTGGTGCAGGCCCTGCTCGACGCCGGCGCCGCCCGGGTCTATGCGGCGGCGCGCGACCCGGCTGCGCTGGAAGGCCTGGTCAGGGCGGGCGGCGGCCGCGTGGTGCCGATCACCCTGGACGTGACCCGCGACGCCGACGTTGCGGCCGCGGCCGGCGCGGCGCCCGACACCACCCTCCTGGTCAACAACGCCGGCATCAACAGCAACACCCGCCTGTTCGCCGAGCCCGACATCGGCAAGGCCGAGCGCGAGATGGCGGTCAACTATTTCGGCACGCTGAGGACGACCCGCGCCTTCGCGCCGGTGCTGAAGGCCAACGGCGGCGGCTGCATCGTCAACATGCTGTCGATCCTGGCCCGCTGCAACCTGCCGATCATGGCGACCTACTGCGCATCGAAGGCCGCACTGTTGTCGCTGACCCAGGCCACGCGCGCGGAGCTGGCCGGCCAGGGCACCGCGGTGATCGGCATGATGCCGGGCGCGGTCGCCACCCACGTCACCGCGCATCTGGACATCCCGAAGATGACGACCGCCGAGATGGCGGCCGCGATCCTGGCCGCCGTCGAGGCGGGCGAGGAAGACAGCTATCCCGGCGGCATGGCCCAGGGCGTCTCCGCCGGTCTGGCGGCCGATCCGAAGGGCGTGGAGCGCGAATTCGCCGCTTCCGTCAAGGGCTGAGTGCGGTTGCGCACACGGCTGCGGTCGTAATTCATGGACCATTTACGACCCCATGGTTGCATGGGGGCATGAACAATAGCTATGTTGATACATTACGCTTCCGACATGCGCACAGCGGCGCGCTGGCGGGCGACACGGACGTGGGGGGTGTGTTCGTGGAAGGCATCGACGACGTGATCCGGCGCATTCGCGAGGAACGCGGGGCGGAAATGCTCGACGTCTACCGCGTGTGCGAGAGCCACGACGTGCTGGTCGGCGCGTTGAACGCGATCTGCGACGGGCACGGCGATCCCGCCGGCCTGGCCCGGGCGACGCTGCAGTTCGTCAACGGCACCCACGCCGACCCGCTGCGCGCCAAGGCCTGACGCGACGGCGCCCTCGCCGGCTACAGGCCGGCGACGACGCGCAGGAACGCCGCGATCAGCGCCGGGTCCTTGACCCCCTTCGCCTTTTCCACGCCCGACGACACGTCGACGGCCGGCGCGCCGGTCAGCCTGACCGCTTCGGCGACGTTCCCGGCATCGAGCCCGCCGGCCAGCATCCAGCGCGTCACGCCGGGACCGTCGCGCAACAGCCGCCAGTCGAAGCTGAGCGCGTTGCCGCCCGGCAGCGCGTCGGCCCGGTGCGGCGGCTTGGCGTCGAACAGCAGCCAGGCACAGTGCGGCGCATAGGCCGGCACGGCGGCCAGGTCGCCGGCCTCGGCCACCGCCAGCGCCTTCATGACCGGCAGTCCGAAACGGGCGCGGATGGCGTCGACCCGCTCCGGCGGTTCGTGACCGTGCAGCTGGATCATCGACAGCGGCGCCGCAGCCAGCACCGCAGCGAGCAGGTCGTCGTCCGGATCGACGAACAGGCCGACACGCTCGATCCCCGCGGGCACGGCGTCGATCAATGCGGCCGCCTCGTCCGGGGCGATCGCGCGCGGGCTCGGCGGGTAGAACACGAAGCCGAGGAAGGCGGCGCCCCCGCCACCGCCGCATCGACCGCGTCGGGCGTCTTCAGGCCGCAGATCTTGGCTAGCGGGCGCAACGTGCTGGTCCTCCGGTTGCGCCCCATGTGCCCTCGGCGCCACGGAAAAGCAATGGCTGCGGGCGATCGGCAGCCTGGATTGCGCCCGCGCAACGCCCGCGCCACAATTCGACCGGGCTTCCCGGCAATGTGATTGCGAACGCTTTGCAGCCCCCGCCGCGGAACTTATATTCACTGGCGAGGCGAGGACAGCGAGGACAGCGGAGACCGCAATGGCCGAAGCGCGGATCGCGCGGCTCGAAGAAGCCGCCAACGCAGTAACCCACATGATCGGCGCCGGGCTGGCGATCGCTGCCCTGGTGATTATGGTCGTGTCCGCCTCCGACGTGGGTTCGGGCACGGCGGTCACGGCCGTTACCATCTTCGGATCGAGCCTGATCCTGGTCTATCTCAGCTCCTCGCTGGTCCACAGCATCAACCACCCGCGCGTCCACGGCTGGTTCGACATGATGGACCATTGCTCCATCTACCTGCTGATCGCCGGCACCAACACGCCGTTCGCGCTGCTGGCCCTGCCGCCGGAGCTGGGCTGGCCGCTGTTTGGCGTGATCTGGGCGATGGCGGTGGCCGGCATCGCGTTCAAGGTGATCGCCTTTGCCGGACCCGACCCCAAGCGCTTCGACCTGCTCTCCACCATCCTGTACGTGGCGATGGGCTGGTTCGGCTTCCTCTACAGCGCCTGGCTGCTGGTCGACGTGCTGCACCCGGGCGGCTTCATGTTCCTGCTGCTGGGCGGGGTGTTCTACACGGTCGGCACCCCGTTCTATCTCTGGCGGCTGGTGCCGTTCAGCCACGCCATCTGGCACCTGTTCACGCTCGCCGGCTCGATCATGCACTTCTTCTCGGTGCTGGACTACGTGATCCCGGTCTCCAGCTAGCGGGCGGCAAGCGCCGGCCGGCATCGCCGGCGCGGCGCCCTGTGCGAAACGCCACTGCGCCCGCCGGGGCCCCATGTTCCGCTCGCTCCCGATCCGGCCGCCCGCGTCGCGCCGATGCCTGCGCACAATGTCGAGGCATTCAACGCGCACCACGGTCGACGCGCCGGAGCACCGCGTTTCCGGGTGAATGTCATGGCGAAGCGATTGATTATCGGCTGCGGCCGGGCCACCAGTCTGGTTCACAACCCGCTGGCGAGCCCGTCTTCCTCGATGGAGAGTCCGTCCAACTACATTACCCACCGGCACAGGTCGAAGGAGGAAGGCGACTACACGCTGGACATCAGCCCGCTGATGTATCCGGACATCCTCGGCGACATCACCGAGCTGGGTTTCGCGTCGAAGGTGTCGGAGCGCTTCAACCTCATCCTCGGCGAAAACCTGCCGGGAGACCTGTTCCTCGACGAGCGGCTGACCTACAGCCTCGGCAACATCAACACGCTGCTCGTCGCCGGGGGCTACTTCCTGCTGCGCTGCGGCGGCGGCATGCGGGTGGTACAGTCGGAGACCGCACCGATGCGCGTGATGGTCTCGCGCGAATCGATCTTCGGCGACATCAAGGACTGCCTGGTCAAGACCTACCGCTATGAATATCTGGGTCAGAAGGCCGTGCACTACGACCTGACCCATGAGACCTATCACGGCACCGAGGACCTGGTGACGGGCAAGGTCACCACCCACGTCGAGCAGACAAAGACGCCCTGGGATCCTGACTTCGAAACCTTCAGAAAGCCGCTGGGCTAGGCCTTCCGGCCGCGCCCGCGCGTTGGCAGAGCCGAACAACGCATCGCCGTTCAGCGCGCGTCGCTGATCCGGTAGAGCGCCGCGCGCTGCTGGCCGGCCGGCGCGTACTTCACCTCGCGGGTATACAGGTCGAGCTGGATGTCGACGTTGCGGGTGTAGTCGCGCAGATAGACCGACCACTCGTCGCGCTGCATCTCGGTAAAGGTGAAGGTGACGGCACCCGAGGCGTCGGTTTCGACCCAGGAACCCGCCGCATTGTTGCGATAGGTGCCGAGGCGGATGCCCTGGGCGTCGGTGAAGGTCACCTGGCTGACGCTGTAGCCGTTGACCTGGTCGGGCGAGACGCCGGGCGTGACGCTCGAGCCGCAGGCATTGCCGTCGGACACCGCGCCGGTCAGCGGGAAGGCGCCGGAGCCGTCGGTGGCGGTCATGGTCACCGTCTGGTAGGTCGGCGGCTGGAAGTCGAACCGGCTGCAGCTGCCGGTGCCGCCCTTGCTCTCGCAGACCTGGCCGTTGGTGATCGTCCACGTTCCGCTGCGCGACGGGGCTCCGGGGGTCACCGTCGTCACCGTGCCGTTCGGATCGTAGTAGGAGCAGAACCGGCTGCCGGCGATGTCGGTGCCCTGAATGCTGATCCCGGACACCAGGTTGCGCAGGTCGGAATCAGCGATCTCGCCGAAGCGCCCCGTGGTCACCGCCGGCCGGGTCGGGGCGGCGGCACCGCCGGATGCGCCGACCGGGGGCGTGGTCACCGGGATGAAGCCGATCCCGCCCGACTGCCCGCCCGACTGGCCACCTGCCTGCCCGCCGGACTGTCCGCCTGCCGGCACGCAGGCGGCGAGCGTCCCGACAAGCCCGGCTATGCCGATCGCGCCCAGCATGCCGCGGCCGCGGCAGAGAAGATGCCCCATCGATATCCCCCGCAAACCAATGAAGGCTGTCGCGGATCGAACGCCACGGCAGCGGTCGGCTGACTGCGGCCACCTTACCAGACGGTTACGCACCGACAAGCAAAGCGAGACCGCCGGCGCCCCGCGCGGTCAACTGCCCCTGCGGGTCAGCCGCGGCCGGCAGCCCAGGCCTGCACGTTCGCTGCCGCAGCCTCGCCGCACAGCGCCGCGGCCAGCCGCTCGCCGATCAGGGGTCCGAACTTGAACCCGTGGCCGGAAAAGCCGGCGAGCACCCAGGTCCGGCCGTCGGGCACGACCGGGCGCACGATGAAGCGTTCCTCGTCCGCGACGGTATAGAAGCAGGTCCGTGCGAACGCGACCCCATAGCGGTCGAACCCGGCGAGGCAATGGGCCGCCGCCGCGCGGATCGGCGCGATGTCGGCCGGTGCGGGTTCGCGGTCGATGTCGGGGTCGGCGGCCGGGCCGAAGGCATGCCGGCCGATCTTCAACCCGGTGCCGCGCACCGGCGGAACCGCATAGAGCGCATCGGCGGTGCCGATATCGAGGATCATCGGGCCGCCGGCCCACGCGGCCGCCAGGTCGGCCGGCGGCGCGAAATAGACCACAACCTGGCGCGACGGGGACAGCGCGGCGGCCAACTCGGGCAATAGCCGCCCGGTCCACGGACCGGCCGCGATGACGAGCCTATCCGCCGCCAGCGTGCGCCCGTCGCGCAACGCAATCCTCGCGCCGGCGGCGTCGACCGCAACGACCTGCGATGCCGTCACCAGGGTCGCCAGCTCCGGCCGCGCGTCCAGCCATGCGCCGAGCGCGCGCACGATCGGCTCGGCGAACAGCACGCCGCCCGACGGCGCATAGTGGATCTCGCCCGGGAAGTCGGCGCGCAGCATCGGCCAGCGGTGGTGCGCCGCGGCAGGCGACACCGCCTCGACGGCCAGGCCGTCGGCCGCCATCGCCGCCGCCGAGCGGGCCGCCCAGTCGCCGCCGCCGGATTCGAGGATCAGCGTGCCGGTCTCGGCATAGTGCCTCACGCCGAGGTCGACCCACAGCCGCTCCCACGCCGGATAGGCGTCGGCGACCATGCGCATGTAGCCGGTCTCCGCGCCATAGGCGTAGCGGATCAGCCGATGCCGGTCGACCGACGAGCCCAGCGGGTTGGGGATGGCGCCCTGCTCCACCACCGTCACCGGCTGGCCGCGCCGGACCAGCGCCCAGGCGACGGCAAGGCCCATGATCCCGCCGCCGACCACCAGCGTCGCACAATGCTCAACCGCCATGCGAACCTCCGACGCGGTCATGAACGACCAGGGCGGCCGCCAGGTCCTCGAGCGCCGCGCCGACCGACTTGAACAGCGTGATCTCCGCCGGCCCGGTCCGGCCGGCAGCCGTTCCCCGGCACAACGCGGCGAGGTCCGCCCGCACCGCCGTCGCCGCGATCAGGCCGGCGGCGATCGGCTGGACCAGGTCGCCGGCCTCGGCCAACGCGCCCGGTCGGGTGTCGACGAACAGGGTGGAGCGCACCACCGCATCGTCGTCGACCTCGCGCATGTCGGGCCGGAAGCCGCCGATCAGGTCGAGGTGGGTGCCGGGCCTGAGCCAGGCGCCGCGGACCAGCGGCGTCGTGCTGAGCGTGGCGCAGCTGACGATGTCCGCCGCCTGGACCGCGGCCTCGAGGTCGTCGGCGACGGCGACATGCAGGCCCGGCCGGTCGAGCCGGGCGGCCAGCGCCCGCGCCCGCTCAGCCGTCCGGTTCCAGATCGTCACCCGCGCGATCGGGCGCACCGCGCAGTGGGCCGCGACCACGTGCGGTGCCAGCGCGCCGGCGCCGACCATCACCAGGTGGCGGCTGTCCGGCCGGCTGAGAAAGCTGGAGGCCAGCGCGGACGCGGCTGCGGTACGGCGCAGGGTCAGCATCTCGCCGTCGATCAGCGCCAGCGGCCGGCCGGTCGCGCGGTCCGACAGCAGGTACTGCGCATGCACCGCCGGCAGCCCGCGAGCGGCGTTGCCGGGCACCACCGTGACCAGCTTCACGCCGACGGCGCGCACGTCCCATGCCGGCATCAGCAACAAGGTGCCGCCGTCAAGATCGTGCACGTGCCGGGGCGGCGCCTCGGTCGCGCCGGCACGGAAGGCGTCCGCCAGCGCGGCCCGGGCCACGTCCTCGGTCAGGATGTCCGCGACAGCGCGCGCATCGATCAGATGCATGATCGGTCCGCGCCGGTCCCTGTGCCGTCAGGCCGCCTTCGACGGCGGCAGCGCCCGCTGGCTGGCGCCACCCTGTTGGCCGGCCATCGCCTGGCCCAGCCGCGCATGGGTGGCGGCGATCTCGTCGCGCAGGTCCTCGATCTGCCGGCGCTGGGTCCGCAGGCGGCGGCGCGTGCGACCGCCCAGCAGCCAGGCGCAGGCCATGCCGACGAAGAAGGCGACGATCAGCGTGGCCAGCACGACCAGCCCGACCGGCGCGCGCAGCTCATAGGCCAACGGCCACACCCGCAGCGCGGCGTCGTCGGACGAGGAAACGGCCAGCGAGACCAGCACGAAGCCGACCGGCAGGCCGACGATCAGCCAGAGCAGGAATCGGATCATGACGGCATCGGCCCCGGTCGCGGTTGCGGGTTCATGCCCTGCACACTGGCACTTCGCGCCCGGCTTGTCAGCCGGCATGGCCGGCCGCGTTGTCGCGGCCGGGACGCGGCGGTCAGTCGGTGTTCAGCCGCTCGCGCAGTTCCTTGCCGGTCTTGAAGAACGGCACGCTCTTTTCGTCGACCGCCACGGATTCGCCGGTGCGCGGGTTGCGCCCGGTGCGCGCGCCACGCTGCTTGACGGAGAAGGCGCCGAAGCCGCGCAGCTCGACCCGATCGCCGCGCGCCAGCGCCTCGGTGATCTCGTCGAAGATCGTGCTGACGATCCGCTCGACGTCGCGCTGATACAGGTGCGGATTGCGCTGTGCCAGCCGCTGAATGAGTTCCGATTTTGTCATCCGGTTCGTTCTCATTTGCCGGTGCCGGCCAGGGCGGCCGCAGACCCGTGGCCGAGCGTGCCACGGCCGATGGCCGGCGGTCAACCATAAGCCTATGCTGTGCAAGGGATTTTCGCTCCCGACTGGCGCGCAGGCGGCTTGCTTCGGCGCGACAGGTAAGCGATTACATGCAATGGCGCTCGCCAGCGGCGCCCGGCGCGCTAGGATCGCGTAGCCGTCGACGCCGGACCGAGGACCGATGACCGAGACCGAGCCCGAGACCCAGATCGCAGCATCCTTCCGCCCCGGCACCCCGGCCGAGCTGGCCGAGGCCGTCGCCGAGGCCGTCGGCGGCACCCAGCCGCTGGAGCTGGTCGGCACCGGCACCCGGCGCACGGTCGGCCGCCCGGTACAGGCGGCCGCCGTGCTGGCGCTGGACCGGCTGTCGGGCATCCAGGACTACGACCCCGCCGAGCTGGTGCTGACCTGCGGCGCGGCGACGCCGATGCGCGCACTGGCCACCGCCCTCGAGGAAGCCGGGCAGATGTTCGCCTTCGAGCCGGTGGACCTCGGGCCGCTGCTCGGCGGCGGCGCCGGCGGCGGCACGCTGGCGGGCGCGTTGAGCGCGGATTTCGCCGGGCCGCGGCGCATCCGGGCCGGCGCCGGCCGCGACCACCTGCTCGGCTTCAGCGGCGTCAGCGGCCGCGGCACGCCGTTCAAGGCCGGTGGCCGCGTGGTGAAGAACGTCACCGGCTACGACGTCAGCAAGCTGGTCGCCGGCGCCTGGGGCACCCTGGTCGCGTTCGACGCCTTGTCGGTGAAGGCCCTGCCGGCGCCGGAGACGACGCGGACCCTGCTGCTGCACGGCCTCGACACCGTGCGCGGCCAGCGGGCGCTGGCCGCCGCCATGAACAGCAGCCACGACGTATCGGGCGCGGCCCACCTGCCGCCGCAGATCGCCGGGCGTTCGCCGGTGCTGGGCGGCGCCGGCGCGGCGACGCTGCTGCGCATCGAGGGCTTCCCGACCTCGGTCGCGGCCCGGGTCGACGCGCTGGCCGGCGAGCTCGCCACGTTCGGTGCCGTCGACGTCCTCGACGACGAGGCTTCGCGCACGTTGTGGGTCGAGGTCCGTGACGTGCATTACCTGGCGCCGCCGCACACCGACCCGGCCAGGGACATGGTCTGGCGGCTCAGCGTACCGCCGACGCAGGGGCCGGCGGTCGCGGCGGCGATCGCGGCGCGGGCGGACTGCAGCTGCTTCTTCGACTGGGCCGGCGGGCTGGTCTGGGCGGCGGTCTCGGGCCAGGACGACGGCGGGGCGGCGGCGGTCCGCGCGGCGGTTGCGGCCGAGGCCAGCTCAGGCCACGCCACGCTGGTGCGCGCGCCGACCGCGATCCGCGCCGCCGTGCCGGTATTCCAGCCGCAGCCGCCGGCGCTGGCGGCGTTGGCGGAGCGGCTGAAGGACCAGTTCGATCCGCTGCGCCTGTTCAACCCGGGACGGATGGTGGCCGGACTCTGACCATGCAGACCAACTTCTCGCTCGCCCAGCTCGCCGACCCGGACATCGCGGAATCCGAAAAGATCCTGCGCAAATGCGTGCATTGCGGATTCTGCACCGCGACCTGCCCGACCTATGTGCTGCTGGGCGACGAGCTCGACAGCCCGCGCGGCCGTATCTACCTGATCAAGGACATGCTGGAGAACGACCGGCCGGCCAATGCCCAGGTTGCCCGCCATATCGACCGCTGCCTGTCGTGCCTGTCGTGCATGACCACCTGCCCGTCCGGCGTGCACTACATGCATCTGGTCGACCATGCCCGCGCCCATGTGGAAGCGACATTCCGGCGGCCGTTGCACGACCGGGCGCTGCGCGCGCTGCTGGCCTGGCTGCTGGTGCGGCCGCGCTGGTTCCGGCCGGCGCTGCTCGCCGCCGGTCTCGCCCGCCCGCTGACCGGTCTGGCCGGCCGCCTGCTGGGGCCGACGCTGGGGCCGCGGGTGAAGGCGATGCTGGCGCTGGCGCCGGCGCGCCTGCCGACGCCGTCGCCGGTCGACGCGCCGCAGGTGTTTCCGGCGGTCGGGCCCCGCCGCAAGCGGGTGGCGCTGATCCACAGCTGCGCCAACCAGGTGCTGGCGCCGGCGATCAACGAGGCGACGGTACGCCTGCTGACGCGGCACGGGGTCGAGGTGGTGATCGCGCGCAACTCCGGCTGCTGCGGCGCGCTGGTCCATCACATGGGCAAGGAAGCGCAGGCCTATGCGCTGGCGCGGCGCAACCTGGATGCCTGGGCGGCGGAGATCGACGGGGCCGGCCTGGACGCGATCGTGATCAACATCTCCGGCTGCGGCACGACCGTGAAGGACTACGGCTTCATGTTCCGCAACGAGCCCGCTTATGCCGGCATCGCCGCAACGGTCTCGGCGCTGACCCGCGACATCACCGAGTTCGTCGCCGAGCTGGGGCTGGCCGGCATGGCCGACGGCCGGCCGGCGCTGACCGTCGCCTATCACGCCGCCTGCTCGCTGCAGCATGGCCAGCAGGTGCGCGAGGCGCCGAAGGCGCTGCTGAAGCAGGCCGGCTTCGAGGTGCGCGAGGCCACGGAATCGCACATCTGCTGCGGTTCGGCGGGCACCTACAACCTGCTGCAGCCGGCGATCGCCAGCCGCCTGCGCGACCGCAAGGTGGCGAACCTGGAGCGGCTGCAGCCGGACGTGATCGCCGCCGGCAACCTGGGCTGCATGACCCAGATCGGCAGCGGCACCGGCCTGCCGGTGGTGCACACGGTCGAGCTACTGGACTGGGCCACCGGCGGGCCGGCGCCGGAGGCGCTGGCCGGCCGCGTGCGCCCGCACTAACGCCGCCCGCTTACCGAACGCTAAGCGGTCCTGCCCATGCTGGACGTCCGGCCGAACCGAGAAGGCGAGATCCGTGGCGTCCGACCTGCAGCCCTTTGAGACCCTGACCGCGATCCCCAAGGGGATCATCGTCCACACCGGGCGCGTGCCCAACGTGCTGGAGGTGCACTGCCACGAGGCGCCGGACGGCCGGCGCAGCCTGGTGATCCGGCTGGCGCTGTTCCGCGATGCGGTCACGATCCGCGTCGAGCGTGCCTGTGCGGCGCGGCTGCATGTCGCCGCACGCCAGGCCGCAGCCTGGATAGCCTCGCGCGGCCGGCCGGCGGAGCCCATTCCGTTGCCCGCCAACGACAGGCTGATGACCGAGCTTTCCTACCAGCCGGGCCCGCTGCGCCGGATCCGCGACCTGATCACCTTCGCGCCGCGAATCGACAGGACCCTGCTGGTCGGCCGCGGCCTGACCCTGATCTTCTCGCGAACGCTGCGCGGCGTGCCGCGGGTGGCGCTGATCGTCATCGTCGACGGCAAGGTGATGACCGACGACCTGCAGAAACACGATACCGCAGGGCTTGCCGCCGTGCTGGGCGAAGCCCTGGACTGGCTGAAGCAACCGGCCACGGCGGCGGTGGCGTAGCCGCGCCGGTTCAGTTCCGGCCGCGGCCGACGCGGAACGGCGGGGCGAGCAGGACGGCGGTGAGCCCGCCGAGGGCGGCGCCGGCGATGACGTCGCCGACGAAATGGTCGGTCAGCAGGACGCGGGTGGCGGAGACGGCGAGCGCGACCGGCACCACCGCCCAGCCGACGCGGCGAACGCCGAACAGCACCAGCAACGCCACCGCCACCGACCAGATGGTGGTGGAATGGCCGGACGGGATCGATGCGAAGTCCGACGAGGTGTCGATGGTGAACGGATGGAAGGCGAACAGCTCCTCGCCGAACCACATCCGCGGCCGCGGCCGCCCGAACACGATCTTGAGCAGGATCGAGGCGAGGCCGCTGACCACGACGCAGGCGGCGAAATAGGCCGAGCGGCGCGACCACAGCGCCAGCCGCCAGCGCGCGCCAAGGTCCGGGCGCGCCCGTTCAACCACCCAGAGTACCAGCGCCAGCACGATGCCGCCGACGATATAGCCGGCCGAATCGCCGAGCTGGGTGACGACCTCCAGCACGGCGCGCAGGTCCGGGTCGATCTGGCGCACGGCTTCCGCGACCGGCCGGTCGATGGCCAGGATGGCGACCACCGTCAGCGCCAGCGCTGCCCACACCGCCGGCGCCACATGGCGGCCGATCTCCGCCTGCCACCATGCCGCCGCACGCCGCCACGCCAGCACCGTGCCGGCGACGCCGCGCACCGCGGCGGTCGCCACGGCATCGGCGACCAGGCCGGGCAGCAGCCTGATGGCGGGCCTCACGCGCCGACGCGGACCGCCGGTGCCGCCGACGCGGTGACGACGAGGTCGTCGCGATGGACCAGTTCGGCCCGGCCGCGGAAACCGAGCACCTCCTCGATGTCGGCGGACCTGTGGCCGATGATCCGGCGGGCGTCGTCGGCATCGTAGGCGACCAGGCCGCGGGCGATCTCGGCACCGCCGCCCTCGCGCACCACCACCGGGTCGCCGCGCTCGAACCGGCCCTCGACCGCGACCACGCCGGCCGGCAGCAGGCTGCGTCCGGCGCGCAGCGCCTGCGCCGCGCCGGCGTCGACCACCAGCGTGCCGACGGGCTTCAGGCTGCCGGCGATCCACTGCTTGCGCGCCGTCAGCGGCGTCTGGCTGGGCACGAACCAGGTGCAGCGGCTGCCGGCCATCACCCGGGCCAGCGCATGGTCGGCCCGGCCGTCGGCAATGGCCATCCGACAGCCGGCCGCCATCGCGATCTTGGCCGCCGCCAGCTTGGTGACCATGCCGCCGGAGGAATAGCCGGGCCGCGCGGCGCCGGCCATCGCCTCGATCCGCGGCGTGATCTCGCCGACCTCGGGCACGAACGGCGCCAGCGGATCGGCATTCGGGTCGCGCTCGTACAGGCCGTCGATGTCCGACAGCAGGATCAGGGTGTCCGCGCTGGCCATCTGCGCCACCCGCGCGGCCAGCCGGTCGTTGTCGCCGAAGCGAATCTCCTCGGTGGCGACCGTGTCGTTCTCGTTGATCACCGGCACCACCCGCCGCTTCAGCAGCGCCGCGACGGTGCCGCGCGCGTTCAGGTGGCGGCGGCGGCGCTCGGTATCGTCGAAGGTCAGCAGCAGCTGGGCAACGACGATGCTGTGGCGGGCCAGCGCATCCTGATAGGCGTGGGCCAGCCGGATCTGGCCGGTCGCGGCCGAGGCCTGCTTTTCCTCCAGGGTCAGCGCACGCCGCACCTGCGAGCGGGCCAGGCCGAGCGGCCCACGGCCGACCGCGATCGCGCCGGACGAGACGATCAGCACGTCGGCGCCGTCGGCGTGCAGCGCGGCGACGTCGTCGGCCAGCGCCTCCAGCCAGGTCCGACGGATCAGCGGCGCGCCGCGGCCCTGGTCGTCGACCAGCAGGGCGGAGCCGATCTTGACGACGATGCGGCGGGCGCGGCTAGCCATGGCCGGACACGAGCTCGGCGGCGGTGTCGGCTTCGTCGCCGCGACGCGCGCGGATCATGGTCCAGGCCGCACGCAGCAGGGGCGTCACGCCCTGGCCCGAGACGGCCGACAGGGTGAGGACGCGGCGTCCGGGCAGCGCCTCGGCCACCATCTCGCGCAGCACCGGCACGTCGTCGTCGGCAAGGGCGTCGCACTTGTTCAGCGCGACCAGCTCCGGCTTGTCGGCAAGTCCGGCGCCATAGGCCTCGAGCTCGCTGCGGACCATGCGGTAGGCATCGACGATGGCATCGATATCGCCGGATGCGGCGTCGATCAGATGGATCAGCACGGCGCAGCGCTCGACATGGCCGAGGAAGCGGGTGCCGAGCCCGCGGCCCTCGCTGGCGCCCTCGATCAGGCCCGGGATGTCGGCGACCACGAAGCTTTCGCCCTCCGACAGCCGGACGACGCCCAGGTTGGGATGCAGCGTGGTGAACGGATAGTCGGCGATCTTCGGCCGGGCGGCGCTGATCGCCGACAGGAACGTCGATTTGCCGGCGTTGGGCAGGCCGACCAGCCCGGCATCGGCGATCAGCTTCAGCCGCAGCCAGACCCACATCTCCTTGCCCGGCCAACCGGGATCGGCGCGGCGCGGCGCCTGGTTGGTCGAGGTCTTGAAGTGCATGTTGCCGAAACCGCCGTCGCCGCCGCGGGCCAGCACCACCGCTTGGCCCACCCGGGTCAGGTCGACCAGCACGTCCTCCTTGTCCTCGTCCAGCACCTGCGTACCGACCGGCACCCGGATCACCACCGCCGGCGCGCTGGCGCCGGTGCGGCCGCGGCCGGCACCGTGATGGCCGCGCTCGGCCTTGAAATGCTGCTTGTAGCGGAAGTCGATCAGGGTATTGAGGCCGTCGACCGCCTCGACGACGACATCGCCGCCGCGCCCGCCGTCGCCGCCGTCAGGCCCGCCGAACTCGATGAACTTTTCGCGGCGGAAGCCGACGCAGCCGTCGCCGCCGTCGCCGCTCTTGATGAAGATCTTGGCTTCGTCGAGGAATTTCATCGTTCAACGGTCCCCCGGCCCGCGCCGCGCGCGAGGATAGCACGAGGGCTCCACGCAAAAACGGGGAATGGCATGCCATTCCCCGTCGCATCGGTTCGCGGCGCCGCGGACGGCGCGATGCGCTATTCGGCGGCCTTCGCCGGCACCACCGAGATGTAGGTGCGGCGCTTGAAGCCCTGCCGGAATTCGACATGGCCGTCGGCGGTCGCGAAAATCGTGTAGTCGCGGCCCAGCCCGACATTGGTACCGGGATGGAAGTTGGTACCGCGCTGGCGCACGATGATGTTGCCGGCCCGCACCAGCTCGCCGCCGAAGCGCTTGACGCCCAGGCGCTGGCCGGGAGAGTCGCGGCCGTTGCGCGAACTGCCGCCAGCCTTTTTGTGCGCCATGTCTCAGCCCTCCTTCTCGGCGGCCAGGGTCTTGGCCTGCTCGATCCAGTCCTCGCGCTCGATCCGGCCCTTGAACTTCAGGCGCTCGTCGACCCAGGCGACCTGTTCGGGCGTGAACGCGGCGATCTGCGCGTAATGATAGATGCCGAGCTCGTTCAGCGTTTTTTCCAGCTTGGGGCCGACGCCGGAGATCTTCTTCAGATCGTCGGCCTCGCCCTGCGGCGCGGTCAGCAGCTCCGGCGGGGATCCGGCCACCGCTTCCTCGGCCGTCGGCGCTGGCTCCGCCTGCTTGTCCGCGGCCTTGGCCTTGGCGGGCTTTTCGGCCTTCGCCTTCGCCGGCGCCTTCTCGGTCAGTGCGGGCGCGCCCTCGGCGTGGATCGCGTCGATGCGCAGCACCGTCTGCAGCTGGCGATGGCCGTTCAGGCGGCGCGAGCCCTGGCGGCGGCGCTTCTTGAACACCAGAATCTTGCGGGCGCGCGGCTGGTCGACCACGGTCGCGTCGACCGCGGCGCCGGCGATGGTCGGCGAACCGACCTTCAGCTCGGCGCCTTCGCCGATGGCGAGCACGGCGTCGAGCCGCACCTGATCTCCGGCCTCGCCGGCCAGGCGCTCAACAACGATCTGGTCGCTCGGCGAAACCCGATATTGTTTGCCGCCCGTCTTGATGACTGCGTACATCTGTCAGAAACCGTTCGTCTGCGTTCGAGCCGGACAATAGAAACCCTTGCACCGTCGGCCCCGCGGTGCGAGCGGCGCACTATACGGCCGGCCGGCCCCGAGTCAACCGAATTGGCGGGCGTGCGGCGGATTTCGCGACCGGTTCAGGCCGGGCGACGGCGCGACAGGCCGAAGGCGCAGGCGACCGCCAGCATCGGCTCGATCGGCAAGCGGTATTTCGGCGAGGCCACCGGCCCGTTGACCGCCAGCACGAAGCCGACCCACAGCGCGGCGAAGCCGAGAAAAAGCCGCGCGCCGGGCGTGCGCAGCCAGATCCACAGCCCGCGCAGCTGGACCAGCCGCAGCACCGCGACGCCGAGGATGCCGAGGCCGACGATCCAGGCATAGAGCGGACTGGCGTTGTCGAACAGGAAGGTGCCGATCTTGTCGACGATGCCGTCGCCGCGCGTCTCGTAGAAGCTGGTGCCGGACAGCGCGGCGAAGGTCGGCACGACGGTCGCCGCCGGTGCCGCCAGGTTGATGATCGCGCCCTTGGCCCAGGCGCGGGCGATGGCGGCCGGCCCGTATGCGGCGAGCTTTTCCACCGCCAGCGATTGCATCGCCGCCGACACGACGAAGGGATTCGACCGGTCGAGGTCGGGGTTGCGCGCATCGAATTCGTCGAGCGCCTGTCGCGCCGCCTCGGCGAAGGGGGTTCCGTCGATGCCCTCGCGCACCAGCGAGGCCTGCCACAGCAGCATGTGCACGCCGGACTGCGGCGTCACCGCCCAGGCGCCGTAGACGCCGACGTTGCGCGCCAGGATCGGCGCGAAACAGGCGGCGGCAACGGCGGTGGCGGCGGCGGCCTGGGCCAGGCGCCGCAGCAGCCGCCCGCGCAGGACCAGCGCGGCCGCTGCCATCGCCAGCGCCAGCACCGGGATGAAGGCGACGGCCATGGTCCGGCTGAGCCCAGCCAGCCCGAGCGCCATGCCGATGGCCAGCGCCCACGACCAGTCGGGCGCGCGCAGCCAGCGGGCCACCGCCAGGAACGCGACCGCGACGAAGAAGACGAACACGGTGTCGGTCAGATACAGCCCCGACACGGCGATCATGGTCGGGTTGAGGACGGCCACGACCGCTGCGGGCCGGAACAGGTCGCGGCGCAGCGCCGCCGCGGTGGCGGCGATCGCCACGCAGGTGGCGGCGTCGATCGCGCCCTGCAGCAGCACGTAGCCGAAGATGCCGCCCTGCCCGAACTGCGCGGTGGTCAGCGCCATCAGCCAGTGCGGGATCGGCATGCGGTCGAGCTCCGGCCCGAGCCAGTCCCAGCCCGAAACGGCACCGCGCTCCAACGCGCGCACGAAGGTCCCGGTGGCGGCGGCGAAGCCATGCGAATCCGGCGACATCAGCGCGGCGTCGCCGTCGATCAGCACCATCGCGAAGGCGTAGAGCGCGCGGACCGCAAAGGCGATGGCGAACAGCGGCGCCAGCCGCTGCAGCCGCGCGCGCAGGCCGAGATGGCCGTCGTCCGCCATCTCAACCCACCCTTTTCTCGACCACAGCCAGCAGGCGAAAGGCCTGCAGCGGACCCAGCAGCGGCAGCAGCAGCCCTTCGAGCCGCAGCAGCGCCGGCACCAGCGCAGCCGGCACCAGCGACCAGCGCCTGAAGCCGCCCGACAGCGGATAGGCCCACAGCGACAGCAGCCGGCATTCGGCCAGCGCCAGGGCGGGCACCGCCGCGGCCAGCCCGGCGCGACCGGCGGGGCGGCGGAACAGCAGCGTCGGGATCGCCTGGTTGGCGTCGAACGGGTCGCGGCCGGGCGTCGGCGGCCCATCGGCCAGCGGATCGGCGGCCATGTCGACCGGCTCCGGGTGCAGGTGGGTGTAGAACGGCCGGCTGAGCGGCGTCATCGCCGGTTCGCACAGCACGATGCGCCCGCCGGGCCGCAGCACGCGGGCCGCCTCGCGCAGGAACCGCAGCGGCCGCTCGATATGGTGCAGCACGTCGAACAGCACGATGTTGGCGAAGCTGGCGTCGGCGAAGGGAAGCTGCTGGGCGTCGCACACCGCCGCCAGCCACGGCGCCGGCACGATGTCGGTCGCCACCACGTCGGGGGCGAAGGCGGCGAAGTTGCCCGAGCCGCCGCCGAGCTCCAGCGTCGGGCCCGGCACCAGCCGCGCCGCCATGCGGCGGTACATGTCGGTGTACAGCGCGCGCAGCACCGGCTTGGCCAGCCAGCGGTCGCGATAGCGGGCCGGATCGTGGTCGTCGCCGCTCACGGTGCCGGCGTCACAGCGCCTTCAGCTTCATGAAGGCGAAGCAGACCATGCGCAGCAGCAGCCAGCCGTGGCGGAAGCGCGAGATCTGGGTCTCGCCATAGTCGCGCGCGGCATAGCGGATCGGCACCTCCGCCGTTTTCAGGTTCAGCTTCGATGCGCCGAAGATCAGGTCGAAGTCGCCGAACGGATCGAAGTCGCCGAAATAGCTGCGGTTGGCCGCGATGCGCAGATAGTCCGCGCGCAGCAGCACCTTGGTACCGCACAGCGTGTCGGTGTAGCGCTGGTTCAGCAGGTAGGTGAACAGCATCGAGAAGATGTGGTTGGCGATCAGGTTCAGCGTGCGCATGGCCTGGTGCTGCATCGGATAGACCAGGCGCGAGCCGTTGACGAACTCGCCCTTCCCGCTCGCCAGCGCCTCGTAGTACTTGGGCAGGTCCTCCGGCGGCATGGTCAGGTCGGCATCGAGGATCATCAGCACGTCGCCGCGGGCGGCCGCGAAACCGGCGCGCACCGCGTCGCCCTTGCCCTTGCCCGGCTGGCGCAGCGCCTTGATGTCCATGTCCGGATAGGCGGCGATCACCCGCTGGATCTCGTCCCAGGTGCCGTCCTTGCTGTGGCCCTCGACGAACAGCACCTCGATGTCGTCGCAGAAGCGCGGCAGGCGGGTCACCGCCGGCTCCACGTTGCCGCGCTCGTTGCGGCACGGGATCAGCACGGTCGCCGACAGGCCTCCCAGCGGCTGGCGCGGTCGCGGCCGCGCCACGATGTGGTTGCGCAGGCACAGCCGCCGGATGCCGGGCAGCGTCGCGACGAAGCGGTTGATCAGCCGCCCGAGGCCGAACATGTGCCGCGGCGACAGCACCCGCCACTCGCGCTTGATCACCTCGAAGTCGGCAAGGTCGAGCAGGTTGGCGATGTCGTCGGTCGACAGCCAGTTCTGCTGGCGGCTCGGCTGCTTCAGCCTGAGCCAAGCCGCCAGCCGGAAGATCGGCCCCCAAGCCCGAGAATAGTAGCTGACGACGACCCGGGTGTTGCGGTGGCTGAAAGCGTGCAGCTGCTTCAGCGTCGACAGGCAGTCGTCGAGCGCGCCGATGGTGTCCGACAGCACGATGGCGTCGTAGGTGCCGTCCAGCCCGGCGACCCGGTCGAGCGCCTCGACGTCGCCGAGGTGGAAGCCGAGGCCGGGATGGCGCGCGCGCGCCAGCGCCAGCATCGGTTCGCTGAAGTCGACGCCGACGCCGCGCTCGGGCTTGAGCGCCGCAAGCAGGTCGCCGGCGCCGCAGCCGAGCTCCAGCACCGAGACGCCCTCGGGCACCAGGAAGCGCATGTAGCGCGCATCCTCGGCATAGAAATAGCGGTTGCGCCGGCGCCAGCGGTCGTAGCGGCCGGCAAGCCGGTCGACCAGTTCGCGCAGCGCGCGCTTGCGCGACGACAGCGCCGGCACCGCGCCTGCGGCGGCCTGCGCTTCGTCGGCCGCATGCGGCGACGCCGCGACCGCCCGCACGGCCTCAGCCACGGCCGGCATCGACCGGCGAAGGCGCCACCGCGGGTGCGGACCGCGCGCGTTCCCGCTCGCCCCGCGCCGCCAGCCAGGTCAGCCCGCCGATGGCGCCGAGGATCAGATACGCGACTCCGAACAGCACCGACAGGGCGAAGGCGTCGTCGGCCGGCACGTCGACATAGTCCAGCGCGGCGATCATGGCACCCTCGCGCAGGCCCCAGCCGGCCACCGTGATCGGCAGCACCGTGATCATCAGCACCGGCGGCACCAGGTACAGCGCCTGCGGCGCCGACAGCGGCACCGCGATGCCGCGGGCGAGGCAGAGCAGGATCGCGACGGTCAGCAGATGGACCGTCAGCGCCGCCGACCACACCGCGACGCCGGGGCGCAGGCGCAGCAGCACGCGGGTGGCGCCGGCGACGAAGCGCCGGATCTCGACCAGGAACCCGGGCAGCCGCACGCCGGCCGACGGCGCCAGACCGAGCAGGAAGAACACCACCGCGCCGGCAATGCCGCCGCTGACGATGAGGATCAGCGTCAGCCGCCCGGCATCGTCGTCGACCAGCGCCAGCGACCCCGGCAGGCACAGCGTGCCGAGCAGCAGCAGGCCGAGCAGCCCGGCGCCGCGGTCGACCAGCACCGTGTGCACCGCCATGCGGATGCCGCCGGCGACGTCACGGGTCAGCCAGACGCGGATCGCGTCGCCGCCGATCACCGAAGGCAGGGTCTGGTTGAAGAACATCGAGACCAGCGTGATCCAGCTGCAGCGGACGAGCGGTGTGGCGGCGCCCAGGCCGAGCCCGATCCGGTACCAGCGCCAGGCGGCGACGCCGAGCTGGATCGCGATCAGCGCGGCGGCCGGCACCAGCCAGAGCGGGTCGAGCAGGGCCCAGCGCGCGCCGACGGCCTCGAAATCGACCGTCCGCACCGCGAGCCAGGCCAGCAGACCGGTGACGACGATCTTGCCCGCCAGCGCGATCCACCGCCCCATGCCGTCTCCCACGCCGTCCGACGGCGCGAGCGAGTCGGCCGCCGGCGCCCGTCTTAGCGACGCATGCCTTGCGGCGCAAGGATGCCGGGCCTTGGCCGCACGCGCGGGCTCAGGGCGCCGGGCGCACCGTCCAGCCCTGCTGCACCAGCAGGCTGAGGACGCCGGTCTTGCCCGGCAGATGCATCGCGCCGATGGCCACCAGATAGGGGCGCTGGACCAGGTACCACTTGAGCCGTTCCGCCATGTGCAGATTGCGCTGTTCGACCATCGGGCGCAGGAACGCGCCTGGTCCATGTCGCCCCAATATTCGCCCATGCCATCCGCCGTGAAGGCGGCCACCTGGCCCAGATTGTCGGCGACATAGATTTCGGTCGCCTGGTCGAGCGTGCGTGCGACCAGGCCGCGGTCCTCGATCTGGCCGATCAGGATCTGCAGCGCCAGTTCCGGCGGGATGGCGCGCAACGCGGCGATCTGGTCGTCCGCCGTCTCCAGGCCGACGACCATCAGGTCGTCGGACTGGGCGGACTGGATCAGGCTCTGGTCGAAGACCGGCTCGCCCTCGGCGATGCGCGCCAGCTGCTCATCGGAGTAGAGCAGCTCGAACATCAACCGCCAGGGCTCGATCTTGCGCAGCAGGATGTCGGGTATGCCCAGTGGCGCGGCGACCTCGACGAGGCGCGCGAAGCGATCCGGGCCGAGCATCTCCGCCAGGTCGCGGCCGTCGACCATGTACGTCGCCATCTGATAGCGCGCGCTGAAGGTCTGGTCCGGCACCGCCTCGACGATCAGCGCCCCGGTCTCGCCGAGCCGGGCTATCGCCCGCTCCAGCGCCGGGTCCAGGCGCGCGTCCGCCACATGCATCGTCCCGACGATGTAGCTCGGCTCGCCGCCGAAAGGTGGGTCCAGGCGCCACATCAGCGGCCCGTCGAGGAAGTCCGGCCCGGCGCCGGCCAGTGCCGGGGCGACCGCGGCAAAGGCCCAGGCCGCCGCCGCTGCCGCCGCCCGCCGGATGCGGCCTGGCCAATTCGCTGCCTGCACCATGTCAACCCTCACGTCGGAACGCGGTGACACGTCAATAGCGCATTGCGCGCCGCAGCCGTTACCGGCGGTTGTTCGATTTTGTATCGACCGCCGGCAATACCGCCGGCGGCCCGGTCAGCGCGCCGGGCTGATCTTCCAGCCCTGCTGGGCAAGCAGGTTGAGAACGCCCTCTTCGCCCGGCAGGTGCATGGCGCCGATGGCGACCAGATGCGGGTGCTGCGCCAGGAGCGGCAGCATGCGCTCTGCCATCCGTCGGTTGCGGTCGGTGATCAGCGCGTCGAGCACCCGCGCGTCGAGCGTCTCGTCGCCGGCGCTCATCTCGACCAGGGCAAGCTCGGCGAGGCCGGCAAGGTCGCCGGCGACATAGCGTGCCAGCATCGCTTCGACCATCGCGTCCAGTTGGTCGTGGACCTCGATCGCGTGCAGCAGCATGGTGATCTGGTCGGCCTCGGAGTGGCCGGCGAAGGCGTCGATCTGCTCGTCGATCGACTCCAGCGTCTCCACCGGCAGGCCCCAGGCCTGGGCCGAATCGATCAGCGCCTGGTCGAACACCGCGTCGCCCGCCGCCATCCGCTGCATCTGCTCCGCCGGCACGCTGATCATCAGGGCGGCGCCCCACGGCGCCAGCGTGCGCAGGAAGATCCCGGGCAGCCCGTAGTCCTCGGCGATCGCCGCCAGCCGGTCGAACGCCTCCTTGCCGATCAGGTCCGGCAGCGCGCGGCCGTCGGTCAGGATCATCGCCGCAACCACATCGAGCTGGGCCGCGTCGGAGACGTCGGTTTCGACGATCAGCGCGCCGGCCTCGCGCAGCCGGTCGCGCGCCCGCTGCAGGCTCGGCTCCAATACCGGGTCGACCATGTGGATGGTGCCGACGGCATAGCTCGGCGCGCCGCCGCCGGGCGGATCGAGCCGCCACAGCAGGGTGTCGCCGTAGAGCGCATAGTCGGCGGCGGCGGCCGATGCCGGCGCCGCAAGCGCCAGCGCGGCCAGCGCCGTGCACAGACCGGCCAGGAACAAGCGGATGCGGGGCATGGATTCACCTCCTGCGCGTCATGCCCCGGACCATAGGACCTCGGCATCGGCCGATCCAGATCGCGGCGCGGTGCCGGGCACCGCGGCAGCGCTTGCACAGCGGCCGCGCGCGCTCAGATATCGAGGACGATGTCGCTGGCAACGTTGTGGCCGCCGCGCGATTCGTACTTCACCCGCACGCGCTGGCCGGGCGCGACGTCCGACCCGATGCGGTCGGCCGGCAGCTGGAAGACGATGCCGTTCTCGAGCGTCAGGGTGTGTTCGACCGGATTGACGTCGCGGACGACGCCGGTGGCTTCGTCGCTGAGCACGAACGGCACCGACGCGAGCATCGCCGCGGCGATGACCGGACCGATGAAACGGCGCATGTTCCGCTCCCCTCTCGTTCGGGCGGCCGAGCGGCCTTGCTTCGGCCCTGGCCGGGCGCGGCGTCGCGCTGTACCGCCGCCGGCAAGCGCCGGAACGACCGGCCGTCCGCCCGATCGCGATTGGAGCGCCGGAATGTGGCGAAGGCGTGGCGGCAACGCGCCCCGGCTCGCCGGCCGGCAACGACGCACGGTCGAACGCGAAGCGGGCGGAAGGTTGCCCTTCCGCCCGCTTCGCTATGTGATGGCGCGGCCATTTATGGCAGCCGCGGCGGCACGGCGGGCGGAGGGAGCCCTCCGCCCGCCTGCGGCCCGCCTAGTTGGAGACCTCGACCGCGCTGGCCATGTGAACGTCGCCTTCGGTCTCGTATGTCACCGCGACCAGGGCACCGGGCACCACGGCCGGGTCGTTCCAGCCCGCCGGCAGCTGGAACACGGTGCCGTCTTCCAGGGTCAGGGTCTGGCTGGCGACATCCACCGCCATCACCACCCCCGATGCCTCCTCGGCCTGGGCCAGCGGCGCCGAAACCGCGAGCGCGACCAAGGCGGCGGGAAGTGCGAATTGACGAATCATTGCGTCCTCCAAGTGATGCGGCACGCCCCGGCATGCCTGCCGGCCGATTCCGTGCCTTGCTGCAGAGGCGATCCAGGCACCGGCCGGCGACCGCCAAGATCGCGACCGGAAGAACGCCCTCGCCTCGCCGCACTCAGCTAGGGGGCGTGCCGGATGTTTTCAAAGTAAATCCATTTCATTTTGCATTCATTATTCGCTCGCAATATTTTATTTGTGTAATCTAGGATCCAATCTTGCGGTCTGGTCGATAATTCACTTGCGGACCCGACCTGCTCCGACCCGGGCCGGCGGACCGCGACTCCGAAGATGAGGGCGGCAGGGTGGCGTCTTCCCTCGATCGTGCGATCGGCGTGCCGACGTCCATCGGGCGATCGCGGCGCGTTCGCGCGTGGTGCCGCAAGGAATCTGATGCGGCGCAGCGCCGCTCGGTCTATCACCGCGCGATGACCCAGGACCCGTCAGCCGCCGAGGCGCCGTCGCCGCCCTTCTGGTGGCGCGAGCGCAGCGACGCCATCCCCGCCGCTCTCTCGCTGGAGGTGCGACGACTGCACCGCGAGCAGAGCCCGTATCAGGCCATCGAGATCCTCGAACATGCCGATTATGGCCGGATCCTCGTGCTCGACGGCCTGATCCAGGCCTCGCAGGCCGACGAGTTCATCTATCACGAGATGGCGCTGCACGTGCCGCTGCTGGGCCGGGCGCGCCGCGACGCCGCGGTGCTGATCATCGGCGGCGGCGACGGCGGCGCGCTGCGCGAGGCGCTGGTGCATGACTTCGTCGCCCGCGTGACGATGGTCGAGATCGACCGGCGGGTGATCGAGCTGTCCAACCGCTATCTTGGCGTCAACGGCGCCTACGACGACCCGCGGGTGCAGCTGATCGTGGCCGACGCGGCCGGGCCGGTGCGCGACGCCCGCGCCCGCGGCGAGATCTACGACGTGATCCTGCTCGACCTGACCGAGCCGGTCGGCCCGTCGGCCAACCTGTTCACCGAGGCCTTCCTCGCCGACCTGTGCGCGCTGGTGGCGCCGCACGGCGTGATCGTCGATTCCGACAGCATTTTCCTCGACCGCAACGGCGGCCGCTTCCTGCAGGAGGTCAGCGCCGGCGGCGAGAACCTGGTCAACGCGATGCGCCGCACCGGGCTGCTGCCGCACATGCAGGTCTATCGCGAGAAGGTGCCGCTCTACCCCGGCGCCGACTTCTGCTTCTTCCTCTACAGCCGCGACGGCGCTTCGCTGGCCGAGCCGGTTGCCGCCCATACCGGCCGGCACTACGACCCGGCCGTCCATCGCGCGGCCTTCGCCCTGCCGCCGTGGCAGCGGCGCTGGCTCGGCCTCGTCTGACCCCGGCGCCGGCCGGCGCGGTCAGACCAGCACGAAGTCGTCGGCGTCGAAGTCGGCGACCGCGCGGCCGACGAAGGTCAGGCCGACGAACGAGCCCGGCGCGGCGCGCAGGTTGAACACCGCGCCGTCGGGGCCGTCGAAGGCGCCGGCGAACAGGTCGGCCAGGTCGCCGGCGTAGTTCGCGATCCGCACGACGTCGTCCGAACCCGCGCCGGTGCGGAATCCCAGGATGGTATCGGCGTTGTCGCTGCGCACGTCGAACAGGAACAGGTCGTCGCCGGGGCCGCCGTCCAGGGTGTCGTCGCCGTTGCCGCCGACGATGACGTCGTCGCCGCTGCCGCCGTCGATCGTGTCGTCGCCGAAGCCGCCGTCCAGGCTGTCGGTGCCGTCGTTGCCCTGCAGGATGTCGGCCTCGTCGTCGCCGAACAGCAGGTCGTCGCCGCTGCCGCCCTTCAGGCTGTCGTCGCCGCGCCCGCCGCGCAGCACGTCGTCGCCCGGCTCGCCGCGCAGCAGGTCGTTGCCGTCGCCGCCCAGCAGGCTGTCGTCGCCGCGGCGGCCGAGGATCCTGTCGTCGCCGGACCAGCCGATCAGCACGTCGCCGCCGTCGTTGCCCTTGATGGTGTCGTCGCCGAACCCGCCCCAGGCATAGCCGACGCCGGATTTGACCAGGATCTGGTCGTCGCCTTCCAGGCCCCAGATCGCGTTGAGATCGCCGGTGCCGCGCAGGATGTCGGCGTCCGCCGTGCCGTAGACCCGGTTCAGCGCGACCCCGTCCGGCAGCCACAGCCCGTTCATCGCCGCCTCGTTGTCGTCGTCGTCGGTCAGGCGGATGCGGTATTCCGACTGGTCGACCCGACCGTTCGGGCCGTCGGGATCGAGGTCGCCGTTGGCCAGCAGGAACTTCAGCCCGTCCAGCGGCCGGTCGAGCGCCGCGGCCGCGAACAGGAACACGTCCGGCAGGAAGGCCGTGTCGGCTTCGTCGAACGTGCCGGCGATGAACCGTTCGTCCCAGTTGACCCGCCGTGGAATCGGCACGTCGAGCGCGACCTCGTCCGGGTCGACGGGCACGAAGACCGTGCCGCCGCCGACGGCGGCTGCCGCCCCCGCCGCGGTGGCGCCGCTCAGCGCTAACGTCGCGGTGACGTGCTCGCCCTCCGCGAAGCCGAAGCCGGCGGCACCGCGGTTGGGGAACTCGGTCGCGACGGTCTCGACGACGCCGTGGAAGGTGAACGACAGCGATGCAGGGGTGCCCTGCGGCGATGGGGCTTGCGACATGGCGGCGGCTCCCGGACAGAGGATCGCGTCGGCGCGCCCCACGCCGCCGAGCGGCCCGTCGCCTTGGCCCCAGCCTCCGCCGCGGCCGCGGCCGAGTCAAACGAACACGCGGTAATCCCGCCGCTTCTGCCATCGCGCCCGCACCGGCGAGCCGATAGCGGATGGACTTGCGGCCGGCCGGGGCTTTGACTATGGTCCGCCACCGCGCCGCGAGCCGTCACCCGGCCCGCGCGTGCCCCGCGGAGAGGTGCCGGAGTGGTCGATCGGGGCGGTCTCGAAAACCGTTGTGCGCGCAAGCGTACCGAGGGTTCGAATCCCTCCCTCTCCGCCACTGCGCCGTCACCAAGCAGCGCCTCGCGCGGTCGGGCCGGTCGTCGGTAGCGATATCGACCGGCGCGCCGGCGAGGACATGCCATGTCCGCCTCACCCGTCTCGTCGTTCAGCGACCCCGCCGCGGTTGCGCGCTATGCCGAGGGGCCGGTCCGGCTCGTGCCCGGCTTTCGCGACCTGCAGCGGATGGCGGCGCTGCTGCTGGCGGAGCGCTGCGGCGGCGATGCCCGCATCCTCGTCCTCGGGGCGGGCGGCGGGCTGGAGCTGAAGGCGTTCGCCGAATGGCATCCGGGCTTGCGCTTCGTCGGCGTCGACCCGTCGGCCGAGATGCTGGCGCTGGCGGCGCGCATGCTCGGCCCGCTGGCCGAACGCGTCGACCTGCACCAGGGCCTGATCGACACCGCGCCTCACCGGCCGTTCGACGGGGCGACGTGCCTGCTGACCCTGCACTTCGTGCCGGAGTCGGAGCGCCTGGCAACGCTGGCTGGCCTGCGCCGCCGGCTGAAGCCCGGCGCGCCGCTGGTGGTCGCCCATCACAGCTTCCCGCAGGCCGAAGGCGACAAGGCGGCGTGGCTCGCCCACTATGCCGCCTTCGCCGCCGCGTCCGGCGTGCCGGCCGCGCAGGCACGGAGCGCCGCCGACGCCATCGCCGCCCGCCTGCCGGTGCTGAGCCCGCAGCGCGACGCGGCGCTGCTAAGGGAAGCCGGCTTCCATGGCGTCGATCTGTTCTACGCCGGCTTCACCTTCCGCGGCTGGGTCGCCTGCAACCCGCAATAGGCGCCGCCCTTGCATCGGCGGGTCGCCCGGGCATCGCGGCGGTCGACGGCGGCCGTCAATGGAACGGCCGCTCGCCCTCGATCGTGATGCGGTGCATCTCGCGGCGCCAGCCGGCATAGTCGTTCAGCGCCCAGTGCAGCAGGCAGCGGTTGTCCCACAGCGCCAGCGTGCCCGGGCTCCAGCGGAATCGGATGCAGTTCTCCGGCCGTACCGCCTGTTCGTTGAGCCAGTTCATCAGCGGTTCGCTCTCCGCGACCGTCATGTCGACGAAGCGGGTGGCGTAGCCGGGGTTGGTGAACAGCGCCTTGCGGCCGGTATCGGGGTGGGTGCGTACCGCCGGGTGCACCGTCTCGACCTCGGCGCGCTCGTCGGTCACGGTCTTCATCGAGCGCAGGTCGGCCGACTTCTTGTAGGACTTGGCGCCGGAATGGATGACGTTGAGGCCGTCGAGCATGCGGCGCATGCCGGGCGAGAGCGCCTCGTAGCCCAGGTACATGCTGGCCCACAGCGTGTCGCCGCCCACCGGCGGCAGCTCGACCGCATAGAGCATCGACGCCATCGGCGGCCGCGGCAGGAAGCTGAAGTCGGTGTGCCAGTTGCCGCCGAAGTTGAACTTGGCGCCCTCGTCGGCCTCCTTGATCACGCGCACGATCTGCGGATGCTCGGCCCAGGGCTCGATGAAGGGAATCTCGCTGACCGGACCGAACCGGCCGGCGAGCGCGATCTGCTGCTCCGGGGTCAGCGTCTGGCCGCGGAAGAAGATCACCGAGTGGGCCAGGAAGGCGCGGTGGATCTCGGCGAACACCTCGTTGCCGAGGTCCCCGCTCAGATCGACGCCGCTGATCTCGGCGCCGAGCGCCGGGCTGATCGGCTCCACCCGAATGTGGTCGTAGCGCATCGTGCGGACTCCTCCCTCTCGCTCCACGCGGGGCGCCGGGCCCCTCCGCCCGGCCACGCGCCCCCGCGCCTCGTCAGTGATACGGCCGCTCACCCGCGATGGTGATCCGGTGCATCTCGCGGCGGTGGCCGGCATAGTCGTTCAGTGCCCAGTGCTCCAGGCAGCGGTTGTCCCATATGGCGAGCGTGCCCGGGGTCCAGCGGAAGCGGATGCAGTTCTCCGGCTGCACGGCCTGCTCGTGCAGCCAGTTCAGCAGCGGCGCGCTTTCCGCCTCGGTCATGTCGGCGAAGCGCCTGCTGTAGGCCGGGTCGATGAACAGGGCCTTGCGGCCGCTGTCCGGATGGGTGCGCACGGCCGGATGCAGCACCTCGGTTTCGGCGCGGGCGTCGGTGACGGTTTTCATCGACCGCAGGTCCTCCGACCGCTTGTAGGCGCCGAGGCCGCTATGGACCACCTGCAAGCCGTCGAGCAGGCGGCGCATGCCGTCGGACAGACGCTCATACGCGCTGTACATGCTCGCCCACAGCGTGTCTCCGCCCACCGGCGGCAACTCGACCGCATAGAGCATCGACGCCATCGGCGGGCGCGGCAGGAAACTGAAGTCCGAATGCCAGCTGCCGCCGAAATTGAACTTTGCGCCCTCGTCGGCTTCCTTGATCACGCGCACGATCTCAGGATGGTCCGCCCACGGCGTGATGAACGGGATTTCGCTCAGCGGGCCGAACCGGCGCGCGAAGGCGATCTGCTGCTCCGGCGTGATGGTCTGGCCGCGGAAGAAGATCACCGAATGGGCAACGAAGGCGCGGTGTATTTCGGAGAAGACCTCGTTGCCGAGATCGGCGCCGAGGTCGACGCCGGTGATCTCCGCGCCCAGCGCCGGGCTGATCGGCGCGACCCCGATGTGGTCATACGTCATCGCGCGGTCCCTCCCCGGACCATTGCGCTCACCCCTTCACCGCACCGAAGGCGATGCCACGGACGAGGTGGCGCTGCAACAGCATCATGAAGGCGACGATCGGCAGCATGATGCCGATGGCCGCCGCCGCCGACAGCGACCAGTAGTTGATGTCCTCGCCGCCATACTCGGCGATCGCCACCGGCAGGGTCTTGGTGTCCGGGCCGGTCAGCACCAGCGCGAACAGGAACTCGTTGTAGGCCAGCAGCATGCTGAACAGCGACGTCACCCACAGCCCGGGACGGACCACCGGCACGACGACGCGGGTGAACACCTGCCACAGGTTGGCGCCGTCGATCACGGCCGCCTCGTCGAGCTCGATCGGGACGTCGACGAAGAAGCTGCGCATCAGCCAGATCGTGAACGGCTGGTTGATCGCGACCAGCGCCAGCACCATGACGCCGTAGGTGTCGATCAGGTCGACGAAGGTGGCGAGCACGAAGAACGGGATCGCCAGCAGGATGTGCGGGAACATGCGGATCGCCAGCAGCCCGAACAGCAGCCCGCGGGTCGAGACGTTGCGCATCCGCGACAGGGCGTAGGCGGCCATCGTGCCGATGGGCACGGAGATCAGCACGGTCGCGACCGAGATCACCACGCTGTTGATCAGGAACTTCCAGAAGTCCTTCTCCACCCAGACCTGCTCGTGGAACGCGAAGGTGGGCTCGAAGAACAGCCGCGGCGGCACGGCGAAGGCGTCGACCGGCAGCTTGATGGAGGTGAGGAAGGCCCAGATGATCGGCGTCAGGTTGATCGCCGTGAACACGGCGAGCCCGAGGAACAGAACCACCTGGGTGCTGGCGCGGCTGTTCATCAGAACGCCCCCCGTTCCTTGCGGTAGAGCACGGCGATCATCAGCGCCACCAGCCCGGCCACGATCAGCAGCGTCAGCACGCCCAGCGCCGACGCCTTGCCGACCTCGAGCACGCGGAAGGCGAGCGCGTAGGTGTACAGCGTGATGGTTTCCGTGGCGGTGCCGGGGCCGCCGGCGGTCATGACATAGATCGAGTCGAAGAAGCGGAACGCATCCATCGTCCGCACGGCGAGCACGAAGAAGATCAGCGGCCGGATCGCCGGCAGCATCACCTCGGTCAGCAGGCGCCAGTTGCCCGCCCCGTCCATCTGTGCGGACTCGATCTGGCTCTTGTCGACGGTGTTGAGCCCGGCATAGAGCACCAGGATCATGAACGGCGTGAACTGCCAGGCGTCGGCAAGGACCACTGTGAGCCGCGCGAAGTGGGGATCGCCGAGCCAATCCGGCGGAAAGATGCCGAGGCTGATCAGGATGCCGTCGAGAAGCCCCCACCGGCCCATGAAGATCCAGCGCAGGAACAGCGCCGCCACCACCGGGGTCACGATATGCGGCAGGAACAGCAGCAGGCTGAAGGTTTTGGTCCCGTGGCGCAGCTTGTACAGCGCATAGGCGACCAATAGGCCGACCACGAACTCCAGCGTCACCGCACAGCCGACGATCACCACCGTTCGGTAGAGCGTGGCCCAGAACCGCTCCTCGCCGAGGAGCGTGATGTAGTTGTCCAGGCCGACCCAGGTCTTGACCGCGTTGCCCAGGTAGTAGTTGTGCAGGCTCAGCCAGAAGGCGTAGGCGAGCGGCCAGAGCAGGACGGCGGTGAGGACCAGCAGGCTCGGGACGAGGAACAGCCACAGGCGGCGCTGCAGTTGCATCGCGTTCCCCGCCCCGTCCTGGGGCCCGTCCTGGGATCGAGCTGTCCGGCCGGATTACTGGTAGTAGCCGCGGCTGGCCAGCAGCTCCTCGGTCTCCTTCGCGGCGGCGTCGAGCGCCTCCTGCACCGACATCTCGTCGGTCAGGGCCTGGAGCACCCGGCGGGTGATGAACTCGCCGACCTCGTAGAACTCGGGCAGGCGCGGGAAGGCTTCGCCGACCTGGAGCGACGCCAGCGCCGCCGCATAGTGTCGGTTGTTCGCCGCGAGGTCCGGGTCGTTCAGCAGCGACGCGCGCGGCGGCAGGATCATGGCGGCCGCGCCGCGCATGTTCTCCTGGTTGGCCGAGGTCGCGATGATGCGGAACAGCAGGTCCGGGTCCTGGCCGGAGAAGGCCGAGATCGCATAGCCGTCGGCGGCGATGCGATGGTGGCCCTGCGGCGGCGCCACCCAGTCGATCAGTCCGACCACGTTGGACTTCTCCGGGTCGTCCATGGCGGCCGCCCGCGTCGCCCACTGCATGCCCATCACCGCCACGTCCTGCTGCAGCGCGATGGTGCACTCGTCGTTCGCGGCCGAGGTGAAGCCGGGCTGGGCGTTGTCGGTGATCGCGTCGAGCATCTCGATCGCGGCGACGCCCGAGGCGTTGTTGAAGATCGGGTGCATGTCGGCGTCGAACCAGCCGTCGCTGAGCGCGCTGATGTACCAGTGGGTCTCGTTGAGCCCGGCGTCGACCGGCTTCTGGCAGCTGATGGTGCCGGCCCTGAGCGGGCTGTTGAACTGCTCCGCCAGGGCCCGGTATTCCTCGAAGGTGGTGGGCGGCGCCACGCCCGCCTCCTCGAACAGGTCCTTGCGATAGAAGAACATCTGCGTGTTCATCGTGTGCGGCATCACGTAGATGTGGCCGTCGTAGGTGAACGTATCGACCACCGACTGCGGGATGTCGTCCAGCCCGAATTCTTCGGTGTACTGCGCCCAGAGATCGTCCAGCGGCAGCAGCCAGCCATTCTTGGCGAATGTCAGGAACGTGCTATCGTTGAGATAGAGGATGTCGATGGTGTCGGCTTGGCTCGACATCGCGATGTTGGCGAGCTCCATCGCCCGGTCGTGGGGCATCAGCTGGGTGTCGACCTCGACGCCGGGCACAGCCTCCTTCATCCGCTCGGCATAATACTCCAGCGCCGGATAGCGGTGGCTGATCATGTGGACCGTGTCCTGGGCAAGCACCGGTGCCGTCATCGCACCGGCTGCAAGGCCAGCGCCAAGCACAGCCGCCAGTGTCGAATTGATATGTTGTCGTGAGACACGACCGAATGCACGCATCTGATCCTCCCCAATTCTTTATTCGGCCCCGGAATCGCGATCGTTCCGCGGCCGCCTGTACCCGGATTTTCGTTTCAGATCACGGGCCCCGTTGAGTAAGAAGGCGGCCACCGGACGAGTCAAGCCGTTGAAACGATTCGAACCGACATCCCCGGATGGTCGGTCGGCGGCGGCGACGGTCGATCCGCGAGCGCGACACGGCAACCCGGCATGCGCGCCGGAACCGGTCATTGCATCGAAACCGGCCATCGACGCCGGGGACCGGCCGGATCTGCACTCCGTGGCCGGCGATCGGGCACGGCGCCGCCTCAGCGGCCGGCTGGCCCGCCGTCCGATCGCGTTGCCAGGTGCAATTGCGCCGGTCGTGGCGGACACCCGGCCGGAGCATTCGCATGGCATCGGCGTTGCGGGCGCAGGGCGGATTGCTGCTATCGTGCCGTCGGGCGGCCTGCGCGATGCGGAAGTCCGCCCCGGTGTGGCGAATGTGCGGGAGGATCCGATGCTCGACGGTTCATGCCACTGCGGCGCGGTCAGGTGGCGGTTCGACGGCCCGCTGGAGAGCACGACGGCATGCAACTGCACGGTGTGTCGCCGCTACGGCACACTGTGGGCCTATGGCTATGAGGGCGAGGAGATCGCGCTGGACGGCCCGACCCGGGTCTATACCCGCGGCGGGGCGCATATCGGCTTCCACTTCTGTCCCACCTGCGGCTGCGTCGCGGCCTGGCGGGGCATGGCAGCCGGCGCGGACGGGCGCCGGCGCATCGCCGTCAACCTGCGCCTGGTCGACGACCCCGCCAGCGTCGCCGCGCTGCCGATCGATCACTTCGACGGGCTCGACGCCTTCGACGACCTGCCGCGCGACGGCCGCTGCGTGAAGGACATGTGGTTCTAGCGGGCCGTCGCCCGGCCGCCGATCCGATTTCGCTTGCATCGCCGAAGCGATCGCCATCAATTATCGATAACGATAACGATAGGGAAACGCGCCAGGTGGCCGTCGAGAGCTTCTCGCCCGGAATGCCGGCCCATGCGGACCGGCCGCTCGGCGGCCGGCGCAGCGTGGTGGTCTTTGGCCGGCTGCAGCGCGACATCGTGCTCGGCCTGCTCAAGCCGGGCACGCCGCTGCTGGAACTGGAGCTCGCCCAGCGCTTCGGCTGCAGCCAGGGGACCGTGCGCGAGGCCCTGCTGCTGTTGCAGGAAGAGGGCCTGGTGCAGCGCGCCGCCCACCGCGGCACCCATGTCTGCGACTGCACCGCCGACGATGCCGGCGAGCTGGTCCGGCTGCGCCACGACATCGAATGCCGCGGCGTGGTGCGCGTGCTGGAGCGCTACGATCCGGCCCTGCGCGCCGCGCTGGCCGGGCTGATCGACGACATGCGGGCGGCGGCGCGGGCCGACGACGAGTATCTGCTGTCGCAGCACGACCGCTCCTTCCACCTCGCGCTGCACGAGGCGGCCGGCCTGCCGACGGTGCAGCCGATCCTGCAGCGCTGCCTGATCCACAATCACCGCTACAAGATCCTCAACGCCGACGGCCCGCGCGCGCTGGCCGAAACCGCCGAGCGGCACGTCGCCATCCTGGAGGCGCTGGACAGCGGCGACCCGGACCGCGCCGCGGCCGCGCTGTCGCACCACATCACCACCATCTTCGATCTCGGGCCGCACCTGTTCGACCCGGTGGTCCCGGCGGCGCGGACGCGATGACGGCGACCGCCCCGCGGCCGCCGCTGCCGTCGCCCGAGATGCGGCTGGTGCTCGACCGGCTGGCGGTCGAGGACGCCGGCCTCGGCGACCCGACCCTGTTGCCGCCGAGCGAGGGCCGTGCACTCGCCGCGCGCACCAACCGGCGCTGGAACGTCGAGCTGCCGCCGATGGCCGACGTGCGCACGGTCGCATGCGCCGGCCGCGACCTCAGGCTGCTGACGCCGCCGGACGCCGGCCCGGGCCTGCTGCTCTACATCCACGGCGGCGGCTGGGCTTTCTGCAGCGCGGACACCCACGAGCGCGCGGCGCGGATGCTGGCGCTGGCCTGCGGCGTGGCGGTCGCGACCTTCGACTACCGGCTGGCGCCGGAACATCCGTTCCCCGCCGGGCTCGACGACTGCGTGGCGGTCTGGCGCGGCGCCGCGGCGGCCGTGGACCTGCATGGCGGCGGCCCGCTGGCGGTGTCCGGCGACAGCGCCGGCGCCAACCTGGCGCTGGCGCTGATGCTGCACGAATTCGCCGCGGGCCGACCCCTGCCGCACTGCGCCCTGCTGTTCTACGGCGTCTATGCGGCCGACTTCGATGCGCCGTCCTACCGCCAGTGCGCCGACGGGCCTGGCCTGACCCGCGCCAAGATGATGCGCTACTGGGACTGGTATGCGCCGGCCGCAGCGCAGCGCGAGAGCCCGCTGGCCGCGCCGATCCATGCCGGCGACGACGCGTTGCGCGCGCTGCCGCCGCTCTTTCTCAACGCTGCCGAGATCGACCCGCTGCGGTCCGACAGCGCGGCGCTGCACGGCCGGCTGGCGGCGCTCGGCCGCCGCGACCGCCTGACCGTGGTTCCCGGCGTGGTGCACGGCTTCATGCAGATGACCACGTCCCTGGCCGCCGCCCGCGCGGCCTTCGCCGAGGCCGGCGCGGCCTTTCGCGAGATGGCGGGCTTGCCTGCAACGATCGAACCACAAAAGGGAGGAGAACCGCGATGCGCACCCTGATCACCGGCGCGACCCTGACCGCCGGCCTGGCCCTGATGGCCGGCCAGGCCTCGGCGGCCGAGACCGTCCGCTTCTGGTACCACTTCGACAACCCGGACAATCCGATGTCCGACCTGGTCGCGGAGTTCGAGGCGGCCCACCCCGACATCACCGTCGAGGCCGAGAACGTTCCCTGGAACAGCTACTACGACAACCTCTACACCGCGATCGTCGCCGGCAACGCGCCCGACGCGGCGATGGTGAAGATGTTCGCCCAGCCGCGGCTGATCGAGATGGGCGCGCTGGAGCCGATCGGCGACCGCGTCGCCGCCTGGGCCGGCCGCGACGACATCCTCGACAACCTGTTCGAGCTGACCGCGGCCAGCGACGGCCAGACCTACTACATGCCGGTGCAGTATGTGGTGCTCTACCTCTACTACCGCGCCGACATGTTCGCCGAGCTGGGCCTCGAGCCGCCGACCACCTGCGACGAGTTCCGTGCCGCGGCGCAGGCGCTGACCCGCGACACCGACGGCGACGGCCAGACCGACGTCTACGGCTTCGGCTTCCGCGGCGGCAAGGGCGGCCACGACCACTGGGCCAGCCTGGTGCTGTCGCGCGAGGGCGTCGGCTTCGGGCCCGGCGAGATGACCTCGGACGCCGCGGTGGCCGGCACCCAGTTCGTCGTCGACCTGTTCCGCGAGGACGGCGTGTTCCCGCCGTCGGCCCCCAACGACGGCTTCCAGGAGATCGTCGGCGCGTTCCAGGCCGGCGTCACCGCCATGACCATCCACCACATCGGCTCGTCCGCCGGCATGGTCGAGGCGCTGGGCGACAAGGTCTCCGCCGTGCCCGTGCCGGAATGCGGCGGCGGCCACTGGACCGCCTTCGGCGACGAATCCACCGCGATCCTGTCGTCGGCCTCGAACAAGGACGCGGCCTGGGAATGGATCGCCTTCCTGTCCAGCGCCGGCGCCAACGCCCGCTTCAACGAGGCGACCGGCCAGCTGCCGGTGACCCGGACCGATTCGGCGACGTGGGACCGGCATGAGACGCGCTTCGTCGAGGCGACGGTGGCCTCGCTGCCCTATGCCCGGCTGCTGCCGAACGTCGCGGCGACGTCCGACTTCGTCAACACGGTGTGGCCGGTGGCGATGCAGCGCGCGCTGACCGGCGAGATCGGGGCGGCGGAGATGAACGCCGAGATCGACGCCCTGTTCAACGCACAGTAGGGACGAGACCCGCGGGGTGCGCCGCCGGCGCATCCCGCACCCGCGCCACGCCGCCACCATGGCCATCGCCACCACGCTCCGCGCCGGCCGCGGCCGCTCGCTCGGCCGCCATGTGCTGCCCTATGCGCTGCTGTCGCCGGCCGTGCTGGTCACGCTGGCGATCGTGTTCCTGCCGATGCTGCAGGCGGCGTGGATGAGTCTGCACGACTATGTGCTGTTCAAGCCCAACGCCATCGCATTCGTCTGGTTCGACAACTTCGTCGCCGCGCTGGGCGACCCGGTGTTCTGGACCGCGCTGTGGCACACCGCGATCTGGATCGGGCTGACGGTGCCGGCCCAGCTGCTATTGGGGCTGGCCACCGCGCTGCTGCTCAACCGCCAGTTCTGGTGGCGGCCGCTGGCCCGCGCGCTGATCATCGTGCCGTGGGCGCTGCCCAGCGTCGTGATCGCGCTGATGTGGGCCTGGATCTACGATTCCAACTACGGCGTGCTCAACGAGTTCCTGCTCCGGGTCGACATCCTGCGGCAGTCGGTGCCCTGGCTGGCCGATCCGGACACCGCGCTCTATGCCATCATCCTCACGCTCACCTGGCAGGGCTTCCCGTTCTTCGCGGTGATGATCCTGGCCGGCCTGCAGTCGATACCGGCGACCTATTACGAGGCCGCGGCGATCGACGGCGCCGGCACGCTGCGCCAGTTCTGGCACATCACCCTGCCCGGCATCGCCGGCGTGCTGACCACCGCGGTGCTGCTGCGGGTGATCTGGGTCGCCAACTCGATCGACGTGATCTTCGTGATGACCGGCGGCGGACCCGGCTATGCCACCTACACCCTGCCGCTCTATGCCTTCGTCAAGGCGCGCACCAACCTGGACTACGGCTACGGCTCGGCGCTGGCGGTGCTGTTCACCCTGCTGCTGCTCGGCTTCGTCGTGGTCTATCTGCGCCGCGCCGGACGGTCGATCCAGTGAGCCGCGGCGCCACCGCCTTCGCGCCTGCACGGCTGGTCACCCTGCACCTGCCGATGCTGCTGATCCTTGGCTTCGCGCTGGGGCCCTATCTGTGGATGGCGGTCACCTCGCTGACGCCGGAGGAGCAGCTGTTCACCACCGGCCCGTCGCTGGCCGACGCCACCGTCGCCAACTACGAGCGGCTGTTCCGCACGGTCGGCTTCGAGATCAACCTGCTGCACAGCCTGATTATTGCCGGCGGCACGGTTGCGGTCGGGCTGACGCTCAGCGTGACCGCGGCCTATGCGTTCTCCCGCTTCCGCTTCCCCGGCCGCCGCCTGCTGCTGCTGCAGTTCCTGCTGATCAACATGTTCCCGATCGTGCTCTTGATCCTGCCGCTGTTCATCCTGATGCGCTGGCTCGGCATCATCGGCACCCACGCCGCGCTGATCGTCGCCAACGCCACCGTCGCCATCCCGTTCTCGGTCTGGATGATGACCAGCTACATCAACGCGATCCCGACCGAGCTGGACGAGGCGGCGATGACCGACGGCTGCACACGGCTCGGCGCGCTCCGGCGCGTGATCCTGCCGCTGTGCACGCCCGGAATCGTCGCCACCGGCATCTACATCTTCATCACCGCCTGGAACGAGTATCTCTACGCGCTCACCCTCGGCGGCTCGGACGTGCGCCCGATCACCGTCGCGATCCAGACCCTGATCGGCGAGTACCAGATCGAATGGGGCCTGCTCACCGCCGGCGGCATCGTCGGCGCGATGCCGGCCACCGTGCTGTTCCTGATCATCCAGAAGCGCCTGATCAGCGGCCTGACCCAGGGCGCGGTCAAGGGCTGAGCCGATGCGCCCCGCCACGCAGAGACGCCATGACCCGAGCGGAAGGACCGACGCCACCGTGACCAACCCCATCGGCCTGATCTCCATGCAGTTCGTGCGCCCGTTCCGGCGCGAGCATTTCGGGCTGTTCGCCCGCATCCGCGCGCTCGGCTTCGACTTCGTCGAGCTGCTGGTGCCCGAGCCGGAGGACGACCTCGATCTCGCCGCGGTGCGCACCGCGGTGGCCGACGCCGGCCTCGACGTCGTGCTCGCCGCCCGCGTCAACCTGCAGCGCAACATCGCCGGCGCCGACCCGGCGGCGCGCGCAGGCGGCGTCGCCTATCTCGGCCATTGCGTCGCGGCGGCGCAGGCGGTCGGCGCGCGCATCGTCGGCGGCCCGCTCTACGGCCAGCCGCTGGTGTTCGCCGGCCGCGCGCCGGCGCCGGTCGACGAGGCCGAGCGGGCGGCGCGCGAGGCACGCACGCTCGAGGGGCTGGCCGCCGTCGTCGGCCGTGCCGCCGATGCCGGCGTCGCCCTGGCGCTGGAGCCGCTGAACCGGTTCGAGACCGACATCTGCTCCACCACCGCACAGGGCATCGCCATCGTCGATGCGGTCGGCAGCCCGGCGCTCGGCCTGCTGCTCGACACCTTCCACATGAACATGGAGGACCCGTCGATCCCCGGCGCCATCCGCCGCGCCGGCGGCCGCATCGTCCACTTCCAGGCCAACGAGAGCCATCGCGGCTTCGCCGGCACCGGCCACATCGACTGGCCGGCGGTGACGGGCGCGCTGGCCGAGGTCGGCTATCGCGGCCCGATCTCGCTGGAGCCGTTCCGCCGCGAGGACGAGCGCGTCGCGGTGTCGCTGGCCGCCTGGCGGCCGCCGCTCGACGACGAGACCGTCCCGCTGCAGGCCAGCCTGGCGCTGATCCGCGCCTGCCTGGCGATGGCGGGGCGCGGGCGATGAGCTTCCGTATCGGCTGGATCGGCTGCGGCCGCCACGCGACCCAGATGCTGCTGCCCCAGCTCGGCCGCCACGACGTGCAGCTGGCCGCCGTCTGCGACCGCGACCCCGCGGCCGCCGGCCGGGTCGCGGCGACCTATGGCGTCGGCGCCGCCTATGGCGACTGGCGCGCGCTGCTCGCGCACCCGGGCCTGGACGGGGTGTTCATGGCGGTCGGGCCGGAGCTGCACGGCGAGGCCGGCATCGCCGCGCTCGGCCGCGGCCTGCCGGTGTTCATGGAAAAGCCGCCGGCGGCCAACCGCGCCGGCGCCGAAGCGGTGGCCGCCGCCGCCGAGCGGGCCGGCAAGCCGGTCGTGGTCGGCTTCATGAAGCGCTATGCCACCGGCAACCGCATCGCCCGCACGGTGATCGCCGACCCGGCGTTCGGCCCGGTGCTGGGCGTCGTCGGCACCTACATGACCGCGCCAACCTATTTCGCCGGCGCCGTCGACTACAACGGCTTCTTCCTGCACCACTGCGTCCACTACATGGACCTTATGCCATGGCTGGCGATGAGCCCGATCGTGGAGATGAGCGTGCGCAAGGCCGAGCCGGCGCCCGGCCGGCTGCTGCTGCACGTCGGCTTCGCCTGCGCTTCCGGCGCCATCGGCACCATGGTGATGGGCACAATACAGTCGCGCGGCACGCCGATGGAGTTCGTCCAGGTGATGGGCGACCACCGCCGGGTCGAGATCGACAACGTCATCAACGTCGCCTACTACCGCGACCCGCCGTTCAAGGCCGACCGGGCCGACGCCACCCTCGACCCGGCCGCCGACACGCTGAGCTGGACCCCGAACTTCACCGCCGCCGCCAACGAGGACCACAAGGGCTACAGCGCCCTGATCGCCGCCGCCGTGGCGGCGATGAAGGGCGAGCCGAGCGACGCCCCGACCATCGCCGACGGCGTGGCGGCAATGGCGAACCTGGAGCGGATGGTGGCGCAGGTGTGAGCGGCGCGCGCCGCGCCGCCACGCGCGCTTTCGGCCCCCAGGGACCGGCCGGCCCCGGTTCCGCCGGCCGCCTGCGGTCACGGCAAAGTTGATCGAGTCTAACAGGTAAGAGCATCATGCCGCCATTCGCAGGGACGCGGGACGCTGGTGCTGGTGATCACGCCACGACGGGAGCGCGACGAGGGGGTCGAGCGGCGATGAGCGGGCTCGACTGGGGTTGCCGGACGGTAGCGCAGCTGCCGGACTTCGCGGCCGCAGGCAGCGTGCTGGAGATCGGCGGCGGCGATTTCGGCCGGGTCCGCGCGCTGGCGGAAAGGTTTCCGGACAAGCGGTTCCTTTCGGTCGATCTGGTGTTCTCGCCGGCCGCGCGCGACGGCCTGCCGTCGCTGCTGGCGCTCGACAACGTCAACGTCCTGCGCGATCCGGACCCGCTGCGGCTGCTGGCCGACGGCAGCTTCGACTTCGCCTTCTCGATCGCGGTGATGGAGCACGTCGCCGCGCTCGACCCGTTCCTGGCGCGGCTGCACGCCGTGCTGCGTCCCGGCGCGGCCTACTGGTTCCACCAGGAGCCGTTCTGGACCAGCCCCTCCGGCCACCACTATCGCCACGACGAGCCGGCGGTGACCCGGCATCTGGACGCGTACCAGCATCTGCTGTTCGACGCCGTGCAGATGCGCGCCTATCTGGATGCGATCCCGGACCGGCCGTTCGAGACTGCCGAGTGCGTGCGCAAGATCTACCGACGGCCCGACCTGTCGCGGCTGTCGCCCGGCGAGACCCATGAGATCGTGCGCCGTTCGCCGTTCCGCATCGAGCAGTGGGACGAGCGCGCGCTCGATGCGATCGACGAGACGGCGGCCGCCCAGGTGCTGGCCCGCTACGGCGAGCGCTACAGCCGCCGGGACCTCTCGGTCCGCGCGGTGCGCGCCCTGCTACGTCGCGTCTGACCGCGCCCGCCGCGGCCTGGCCGGGGCCGCGGCATCGGCGGCAGGCGTCGGCGGCTGCAGCAGGTCCTCGAACAAGGCGCGCATGGCCGCGCTGAATGCCTCCGGCGCCCGGAACGCCGCGGTCGCCTCGGCCGCCTTGGCCATCGCGCGGCGCTGCCACGGCGGCAGGTCGAGCGCGCGGCACAGCGCCCCGTACAGGCCGTCGCGCCCGCCGCGCGGATAGAGCAGCGCATCGCGGCCGTCCTCAACCAGGTCGGTCACCGGGCGGACGCGCGGCGCGATCACCGGCACGCCGAAGGACAGCGCCAGCAGCAGGCTGCCCGAGGTCGACAGCGTCTCGAACGGCAGCACGGCGAAGTCGGCGGCGGCGAACAGCCTGGCGAGCTTGTCGTCGTCGACGAACCCGTCGACGCGCATGCAGTTCGCCGGCATCGCCTCGCACGGGTCGTAGCGGCCGGAGCGGCCGGCGATGACGAAGCGGCACGGCTCGGCGATCCGCGCCGCCGCCTCCAGCAGCCGGGCCACGCCCTTGTAGCGGCGTACGTTGCCGACGAAGAGGAACAGGGTCTCGTCGGGCCGGCCGTCGATGCCGAGCTGGCGCCGGGCCAGGTCGCGGTCCGCCGGCGCGGGATAGCAGCCCTCGTAGGACGGGTGCTCGACGACGCGGATCGGCAGGTCGGCGCCCAGCGCCTCGGCGACGCCGTCCGCCGTCCAGGCGTTGTTGACGTGTACGATGTCGGCGCGCAGCGCCAACTGGCGCATGAACTCGGCATGCAGGGCCTCGTCGCGGCATTCGTGCGGCATCAGGTTGTGCACGGTCCACAGGAAGCGGCCGCCGCGCGCCTTCAGCCGGTCGATGGCCGCGACGAACTCAGCCATCCGCGCCGGCACCCGGTCGTCGCGCTCGCCGCGATAGACCGCGTCCTCCCAGTGCAGGTGGAACACCGCCGGGCCGAAGTCCGCCGCCGCGATCGCCGCGTCGACCGGGCCGAACGCGACGTCGGCCGTCTGGCGGACCGCTCGGTAGGCGAGGTCGATATAGGGGTTGCCCGGGCCGTAGTCGGGAAACACGACGATCCGCGGCCGGTCGGTCGCCAGCAGCGCGCGCGGCCGGTCCAGCCGGTGGCCGGGTTCGCGCACCACGTGCGACAGGCCCCATTTCCGACGGATCCAGTCGAGCCGGCCCGCGCGCCACGCCTCGGCCGCGGCGTCGTCCGCCGCAACCGTCTCGGCCGGCGGCAGATACTCGAACACATAGCCCCGCGCCAGGAACGGGCGGACGTCGCTGCACTCGGTGATGAACACCGGCGAGAAGTCCTGCCGGTCGCGCTGGGCCAGGAACACCGAGCGGACGATGTCCTCCAGGATCGGCGCATCCGCCCGGGCGATATAGAATCCCACGGCGACATGCGGGCGCAGCAGCACCGACGCGGCGCCGTGGCCGGGATAGGGCGCCAGCGGCGCCGGCTCGGGTCCGTGCCGCCGGCGCGCCCACGGCGCGATCGAAGCCGGTTCCTGGGCGGCCGGCGGCCGGCGCGCCGGCGCGCCATCCAGGCCGACGCCGAAGTCGATCGTGCGTGTGCCGGCGGCATCCGCCGGCCGCGCGGCATTGGCGGCCCAGTGATGCTCCAGCGCCTGGGCGTGCGCCTCCAGCTCGCGCACGCAACGCTCCCATTCGCGCTGCGACGGGCGCGCGATGCCGCCGATCGGCGCGCCCGTCATCGGGCGAACGCCGCGACGAGCGCGGCCGCGTCGCCGGCGCCGTTGCCGAGGGGCTGACGGCGGGCATTGAAGCGCATCGCCCGCTGCGCCTCCGGATCGGTGATGCGGTCGATCGCGGCGGGCAGCTCGGCGGCGGCGATGCCGCTCGCGTCGATCGCCCAGCCGGCCGCCTCGGCATGGCGGGCACGCGCGCCCTGGTCGTCCATCTCCGCCGTCATCTGCACCACGACCAGCGTCGGCAGCTCGCTCTGCGCCAGCTCATGGAACGAGTTGTAGCCGGCGGCGGAAACCGCGAAGTCGAACGCGCGCAGGTAGCGCGGGAGATCGGGAAGCCGGCCAGGTTGGTCATCGCCGGCCGCCGGTTGCGGCGGGAACCGGCCCAGCGCCGAGTGCAGGTTGACGGCGAGGATTTCCGGACGCGCGCGCAGCGCCTCGATCACCTGGCGCTGCGACACGGTCAGGGTCGCGGTCGTTGCCGGCGCCGAGCTGGACCAGTGCGACAGTCCCGTCCGCCGGCAGCCTGAGGCGCGCGCGCGCCTGTGCGCGCGGCAACAGCTCGTCGGCGTCCAGCAGCAGCATCGGGGTCGACCAGGATTGACGCCGTCGCGCGCCGGGCGCTGGCGCCCCGGTCGAACGCCTCGGCCAGGTCGCGCGGCTCGATCACCGCGTCGAACAGGCGCCGCTTTGCGCAGCACGGCTGCATTGGTCCTGGCCCGGCCACATGCCGCGCCGCACCCAGACGGCGGCGACGCCGCGCTCGGCGGCGACCAGGTCGGCCATGAGGCAGGGATTGCCGCCGTCGAACACGAACACGCCGGGCCGGTGCCGGCGGATCGCCCGCGCAGCTCGCGTTCCATCCAGGGATAGGCCGCCGCCTCGTCGAGGCCGGCATAGCGGTGCGAGGCGATCATCCGCACGGGAAGCCCGCCGCCTCGATCAGCCCGACCGCCTGGCTCAGCGACACGAACACCGGCTCGACCGCCGGCAGCCGGCGCGCCAGCGCCAGCAGCCGGGGTGACGTGGCCCAGCCCGACCCCGCTGGACGGGAAACAGCATCGCGCGCATGCGAGGGCGCGCGCGGCGCTGGCGCTGGCCGGCCGGGACGTCGACCCAGTCGGCCATCCGCTGGCGGTGCGCCTGCCGGGTCGAAGCCGGCACTGGAATCGTTGCGCCGCGCCGCCAGCGTCTCGCGCAGCGTCGCCGCCGCGCGCTCGGGCGCCACATAGACCGGACCCTTGCCGACAACATGGCGCAGCGCCGGCGGCAGCAGCACCGGGATGTCGTTGGCCAGGCAGGTGCCGATCGCGGTCAGCGGCAGCTCGCTCGGCACCGCCTCCGGGAAATAGACGAAGGCGTGCAGCCCGGCGACAAAGCGCGCATGGCTGCGCTCGCCGGGCGCGACCAGTTCCGCCTGGCCGGCCAGCGGCGCCGGCGGCGTCGGGCCGAGGAAACGCACGGTATGGCGCTGGGTGTCCCACAGCGCGGCCACGGCTTCGTCGCGCGGCCACTGGCCCTCGCCGCCCGGGATCACCGCACCGACCACCGGGCGTCCGCGCATGGCCGGCCCGTACCGGTCGGGATTGGCCGGGCAGCCGGCGAAGGATTCCCAGATTCCGCCCGTGGTCGGCACGCCGGCCGCACGCAGCGCGGCCAGCACGTCGTAGCGCGTCGCCGTCCAGATCACCGCGTCGCCGAACAGCTCGCGCAGGCGGGTGCGCTTGAAGGCAAGCCGCTCGTCGTCGATCGGCCGGTCGGCCACCGCCAGCACGCGGTCGGCGATCGGCTTCAACGGTGTGTCCGGCCGGCGGTTGAGCAGCAGCTCCGGGTCGAGCAGGACGATAAGCTGCGCCACCACGCGCCAGTCGGCGTCGCAGCTCAGCGCGGCGCCGGTCTCGACCAGCTGCAGCACCGGCTCGACCACCGCCGCGTCGTCGTTGCGCGACGACAGATGCAGCAGGCCGGTGCTGAGCCCGATGCGGGCGTTCAGCAGCGTTTCCTCGACGGCCCGCTCCACCGCCTCGGCGCGCCGGGTGAGATCGCCGATGTACAGCACGTCGACCGCCGGGCCCATCCGCGGCCCGGTGAAGGATGCCACGCCGGCGGGCGATGCGATGGCCTCGCTCACCCCGCCCGCCTCAGTAGATCGGGGTCGGCGTGCCGGCTGCCGGCTCCAGGGCCGCGAGGTCGGGTTGCGCGCCCAGCGCCACCGCCTGGCTGACCACCTCCGGCGCGCGCGGGCTCAGCGGGAAGCTCTGCAGGAAGCAGGTGCAGGCCAGGATGCGCTCGGCAATCGGCACGTCGGCGGCCAGGCACTGCTCATAGAGCTGCGTCTCGTCGCCGAAGCACTGGCCGGCCACATCCTGGGCCGCTGCGCCGCGTCCATAGGCGCCCGTGGCCGCAACCAGCGCCAGCGCCGACAGAAACCTTGCTCGGGGGTCCAAGGTCCTGCACTCCTACCTGCAATTTGCGCCAAATCCTAGCGATCCGCGGCGCGCCGCGCAGATGAAAAATCGCTCATACTTGCTAATATTCCACGGGACTGTGCGTGAATTACTCTGGCCCGGTTGCATATTATTGTAACCGTCGCAGTCGAACCGCGGCCGGACTGCAACACCTCCGAGAATTCACCCGACTGACTGCAACGGGCCCGACCCTTCGCCGCGCGGTCGATGCCCTGCCCGACGGCAACCCGACGCCTTCGCGTCAGCTCCAATGGGAACGACGGGAGCCTCGGGTCTCACCCGCCAGGCACAGCCCGGGCGAAGCGTCCGCGTCATCCGGGACCCTGCCGCGCCGGCCCGCAGCGCCACCCCGGATTGCGCTCTGCTCCATCCGGGCTACGGACGCCAAGGAGCCGCTACAGCGCTTCCGTGTCGTGCTCCATGAACTCGGCCACCTCCGGCAGCCAGCGGTCCTGCACGAAGGCGACGTGCTGTGGGTGGTCGTTGTAGTGCCGGTAGGCGGCATGGTCGGCGAAGTTCATCGAGACGGCGTAGGTGTAGGGATTCTTCGGGCTGGTTTCGCGCGCGATGCGGAAATCCTCGACGCCGGGAATGGAATCCAGCGCGGCGAGCGCGCGCAGGAAATCGGCCTCGGCGGCCGAACCCGTGGGATGGTGCAGGCGGAACAGGGCGGCGTGGCGGATCATGGCACGCCCGCTCCGGCGCGGGCCTCGGACGGGTGCACGGTCCTACTCCCGGTCGATGAACGCCCGCACCGCGGCGGTGTATTCGTCGGGCGCCTGCAGCATGGCGAAGTGGCTGACCTGCGGCAGGATGATCTCCTCCGCGCCCGGGATCACCGCGGCCATGTGGTCGGTGTGGGCGCGGGTGATCGCCTCGTCGTGGTCGCCGAGCACGATGGCCGTCGGCACGGTGATCGTGGCGACCTGCGCGTCGGTCCAGTTCGGCTGGCTGGCCCACATGTGCGCGATCTGCTCGACGAAGGCGTCGAACTGGTCGGGCGTCGGCGAGACGCGGGCGTAGACCTCGGCCATCCGCTCGATATAGGTACCGAACACCGCATCGGTCTCGACCGCCGGGTCGACGCCGTCGGTGGTGATGTTGGCGGCATGGGCGAACAGGCGCCCGAGCCGCTCGGGATGGCTCATGGCGATGTCGATGCCGATGATGCCGCCGTCGGACCAGCCGACCAGGTCGACCCGGTCGATGCCGAGATAGTCGAGCAGGGCGACGTAGTCCGACGCCATCAGGTCGTAGCCGAACGGCTCCTCGGTGCGGGTCGAACGGCCGTGGCCGCGGCTGTCGGCGACGATGACCAGGTGGTCCTGCATCAGGTCGGCGACCTGCGCGCCCCAGATGTCGGCATAGCCGAGCCCGCCGTGGATCAGCAGCACCGGGTCGCCGGCGCCGTAGGTGGCGTAGTACATCTCGATGCCGTTGACCGGCGCCATGCCGGTCGACGCCGGCTCCGGCATCGGCGCCGGCTCGGGGATCGTCATCCACCGGTCCTCATCATACGCCATCGCGGGGGCGATGGCCGGCAAGGCGGCGAATGCGACGACGAACGCGGCAGCGGTGCGCAGCATGGCTCGTTCTCCCTCGTGGCAGGCTTCGACGCTACGCCCGCACCCCGAGGAGTGTCAATTCGCCGGCCGGTGGCGCAGCGGCCGGCACGGCGCCTCAGTCCGCCGGCCTTGCCCGCCGCACGGCGTCGGCCGCTTCGAAATGGCCGATCTGGTCGGCGTAGGCCTTGGCGAATGCGGGGCGATCCGTCGCGCGTGCGACATAGGCCTCGGTGGCCGGCCGGCTGCCGAAGCAGCGCACCCGGTCCACGCGCAGCACATCCGCCATCAGCAGGTCCGCGACCGTGAAGCGGCCGGCCGCCAGCCATTCCCGCTCGCTCAGCACGCGCTCCAGATGGCCGAGGCGGCTTTCCAGCCAGCCGGTCAGATGGTTCTCCTTCGCGCCGGTCACCTCCAGGAACCACCACGGCACGCTCACCATCTCGATCGAGTTGAGCGCGGCGATCACCCACTGCAGCGTCTCCGCCTCCCCGGCCGGATCGGACGGCATCAGCCGGTCGCTCTTGCGCGCCAGATGCAGCAGTGCCGCGCCGCTCTCGAACATCTTCACGTCGCCGTCGTCCAGGAACGGGACCTGGCCGAACGGCTGGCGCGCGAGATGGTTGGTCGCGCGGTCATCGAACGCGACCGTTCGGACGGCATAGCGCAGCCCGGCTTCCTCGCAGGCCCATCTCAGCCGAAGATCGCGCACGAAGCCGCGCGGGCCCTCCGGCACCCAGTCCAGGGTCCAGATGATCAACTCAGACATGTCGGATCGCCCTGCATTCGTTGGTGTCGGGTATCGGCGCCGCGTCGCCGCGAGCCGGCCCAGCCGAACGTAGCCCGGAACGTAGCCCGGATGCAGCGCCAGCGTAATCCGGGACCGGGCCGCGGCCGCACGCGCCGCCGTCCCGGATTGCGCTCCGCTCCATCCGGGCTACAATCGATGCGGGTTTTGGTCATGGCTCGTTACAACCATGGTGCGCTACCGCCGCAATCGGGTTCCGGGCGGGACCTATTTCTTCACGCTAACCCTGCGCGACCGGCAGTCGACCGCCTTGGTCGACAATGTGGCCGTACTCTGCGACGCGCTTGAGCGCTGCGCGTGGGAAAGGCCGTTCGCTACCGAGGCCATAGCGATCCTGCCGGATCATCTGCACGCGGTCCTGACGCTGCCGCCTGGCGACGCCGACTATTCCGGCCGGTGGCGCAAGATCAAGGCGCTATTCACGCACGCAGTCTCGCGAGCGGGCGAGGGGCGTTCCGCGTCGCCGTGGCAACCGCGATTCTGGGAGCACACGATACGCGACGAAGCCGACTACGAACGACACGTCGACTATGTGCATTTCAATCCGGTGAAGCATGGCCTGGTCTCTCGCGTCGCGGATTGGCCGCACTCGTCCTTTCATCGTTTCGTGCGCGAGGGCGTGTTGCCCGGGGATTGGGGCGGCCACCCGGACGAGGCGGTAGGGCTCCAGGCTCTTGCCCAGCCGCGCCGCCTCGATCGGGTCAGCCGGTGGTGCACGTCGTGCAGCAGGTGGAAGCCGAAGCCGCTTTCGCGGATCGCCGCGAACAGCGTCGGCGCGACAGTCCAGGTACTTCTCGGTCGACCAGATCTGCTCCTCCGGCAGGCCCTTGCCGGCCGGCTGTAGAACAGCTTGCCGCGGGCGATGCCGTAGGCGGTGTCGAGCCCGGGAATGCCGGACTGCGCGCGCACCGCCTTGTAGCCCATCTCCAGATACTCGGCTGACCGTCCACCGTCTCGGCCACGTCGCGGCTGTTGGCATGCCCGTAGACCATCACGCCGGAGTGGGCTCGCCGCCGAGCAGCTGATAGAGCGGCTGGCCGGCCAGCTTCGCCTTGATGTCCCACAGCGCGGTGTCGACTGCGGCGATCGCCGACATACCACAACGCGCCGCCAGTAGGCACTCCTTGGGTTGCATCGCCAGATGTGTCCTCCACCTGCTGGGGGTCGCGGCCGATCAGGCACGGCACCACGTGGTCGGCGAGACAGGCCGCCACCGTGCCAGCTCGCGCCCGTTCAGCGTGGCGTCGCTCCAGCCTCGTGCACGCCTTCCTGGTCGGCCGGGCACCTTCAGCGTGACGAAGTTGCGGCCGGGGCAGGTGACGATGACCTTGGCGTCGGTGATCTTCGCCATGGGCGGTTCCTGGCTTGGTGGCGGAGTGGGGCCGCGTCGGCGCCTACAGTGGCGGGACGCCGGCCAGCGATCGTGCGGCCGGCGAACGCGCGGGGCGCGCGCCAGTCTGGCCTGCGTCTCTCGCTTCGAACAGGTCGGCGTGGCGCCGCTCCAGCACCGGCAGCGAGGTCAGATCTCGGCCAGGTGCACCCGCACCGCCGCCTCCGCCGCCGCGGCGTCCCTGACCGCGACCGCGTCTACGATCCCGGCGTGCTGGTCGATCAGCCGCGCCACCGGGGTGGCCTGCGGCAGGCTGAGATAGCGCACGCGGTCCATCTGCGCCTTCACCTCCTCGACCACGCGCCACGCGTAGTCGCATTCCACCCCCAGCGCCAGCGCGCGGTGGAAGGCCTCGTCCAGCGCCAGGAAGCGGGCGGGGTCGGCGTCGGTCGCGGCGCGGCGCTGCGCGTCGAGGATCTGGCGCAGCCTGGCGATGCCGGCCGCGGTCATGGCGGTGCAGGCGCGGCGCGCCACCGCGATCTCCACTGCCTCGCGGACGAAACGGGCGTCGCGCACCTGCTTGGCGGAGATCTTCACCACGAAGGTGCCGCGCTGCGGGCGCACCTGCACCAGCCCGGCCTCGCTCAGCTTGATGAACGCCTCGCGCACCGGCTGCCGGCTGACGCCGAAGCGGTCGGCGATGTCCTTCTCCGACAGCGCCTGGCCGGGCTTCAGCTCCATGCTGACGATGGCGTTGCGCAGCGCGCGAAACAGCCGCCGCGCCGCCGGTTCCGGCCCGGCCTGTGCGTCGTCGCCGGGGGCGTCGCCCAGATTGTCGAGGTCGGGCCGCGCCCGCATCCTGTTCGCTCCCCGTCGTCGGTCGGGCGCCGTTGCGCCGGTCGCGCCGTTGTGCCGCCGCCGCGTCCCGCCGGCAAGGCGATCGACGGCAGCCCGGGCCGATTTCGGCCATTGCGGAAATTTATCTGCCATACTACCATACCAGTCAATCGAAACAGAAACTGTCGGGAGGAAACGATGGCAGGCTTCACCCGCGCCGCGGCGGCGCTGGCACTCGGACTCGGCGTGGCGTTCGCGGCCGGCGCTGCGTCGGCGGAAAGCTACGTGCTGAACGTCAATACCGCGCTGACCCAGGACGACCCGCTGTATCGCGGGCTGGAGATGTTCAAGGAGCGGGTGGAGGCGCGCACCAACGGCGACCTCGAGATCCGCATCTTCCCGTCCTCGCAGCTGGGCAAGGACGAGGACGTGCTGGAGCAGGCGCGCGCCGGCACCAACGTGGCGGTGGTGGTCGACGGCGGCCGGCTGGCGGTGTTCGTGCCGGAGTTCGGCATCCTCGGCGCGCCCTATCTCGCCCAGGGCTTCGACGGCGTGCGCAAGGTGGTCACCTCCGATCTGTTCGAGGAGTGGGTGCAGAAGCTGCACGACACCTCCGGCCACCAGGTGCTGTCGTTCAACTGGTGGCAGGGCGAGCGGCACCTGCTGACCAACGTCCCGGTCAGCACGCCCGCCGACCTGGCCGGCGTGCGCATGCGCACCCCCGGCGCGCCGGTGTGGGTGGAGACGATCCGCGCCATGGGCGCCGAGCCGACGCCGATGGGCTGGACCGAGGTCTACACCGCCCTGCAGCAGAGCGTGATCGACGCCGCCGAGGCGCAGCATCCGGCCAGCTACGGCCAGCGGCTGTACGAGGTGATCGACCACATCACCAAGACCGGGCATATCAACCTGATCACCGGCGTGGTCACCAGCGCGGCCTGGTTCGACAGCCTGCCGGCCGAGTACCAGGCGATCCTGCGCGAGGAATCGCTGGCCGCAGGCGACGAGGCGTCGCGGCTGACCCAGGAATCGCTGGCCGAGTACGAGCGGCTGTTCGCCGAGCAGGGCGTCACCATCGACGAGATCGACGTGACCCCGTTCGTCGAGGCGACCGCGTCGGTCTACGACACCCTCGGCTATACCGCGCTGCGCGAGCAGATCCGCCCGATCCTGGAACAATAGCGCCGGTTCCGACGGGACCGGGACGACCGGGCCGGCCCCGCGGGGCCGGCCCTGCCGCGCAAGGGGTCGCGCGATGCTGAAATGGCTGGCCCGGGCGGAGGTGGCGATCGGCATGGCGCTGCTGGCCGCGATCTGCTGCCTGGTGTTCGCCGCCGGGCTGCTGCGCAGCTTCGGCCACCCGCTGATCTGGTCGGTCGACATGGCCCAGCTGCTGTTCATCTGGACCAGCTTCATCGGCGCCGACATCGCGCTGCGCAGCAAGGTGCACATCGGCATGGACCTGCTGGTGCGCCCGTTCCCGCTGCGCCTGCGCATCGCGGTCGAGCTGCTGCTGGCGCTGGCCGCCCTGGCCTTCCTGCTGACCATGACGGTCGAGGGCTACGGGCTGATGATGCAGAATATCGAGCGAATCTACGGCGACAGCGGCATCAGCTATGCCTGGGTCACCGGCGCGGTGCCGGCCGGCTGCCTGCTGCTGGCGCTGACCCTGGCCGGCCATATGATCGCAGTCATACGGCGCTGGCGCGGCGCGCCGACGCTGGTGTTTTCCGACCCGGACCACGGCGAGATCGAGGACGTGCTGTGACCCTGCTCGCCGTCACCTTCTTCGTGCTGATGCTGCTCGGCATGCCGATCGCCTTCGCCATCGGCATCGCCGGCTTCAGCTTCTTCCTGTTCTCCGGCTCGGTGCCGCTGTCGATCGCGGTGCAGCAGGTGGCCACCGCCTCGCAGAGCTTCCCGCTGCTGGCGGTGCCGTTCTTCGTGCTGGCCGGCCACATGATGAACAAGTCGGGCATCACCGCGCGGCTGATCGACTGCTCCAACGTGCTGGTGTCGTGGATGGCCGGCGGGCTCGCCCAGGTCAGCATCGTCTTGTCGACGCTGATGGGCGGCGTCTCCGGCTCGGCCGTCGCCGACGCCGCGATGGAGGCGCGAATCCTCGGCCCCAGCCTGATCGCCCGCGGCTATTCGCGCGGCTTCACCGCGGCCGTCATCGCGGTCTCCTCGCTGATCACCGCCACCATCCCCCCCAGCCTCGGCCTGATCCTCTACGGCTTCGTCGGCGAGGTCTCGATCGGCCGGCTGTTCCTGGCCGGGCTGGTCCCCGGCCTGCTGATGATGGCCTTCCTGATGGTCACGGTCTGGATCATCGCCAAGCGCCGCAACTACCGGCCGGAGATGGCCAGGCGCCCGAACGCGCGCGAGGTGGGGACCGCGCTGTGGCAGGCGAAGTGGGCGATCCTGTTCCCGCTGGCGCTGCTGGTGGCGATCCGCGGCGGGGTGTTCGCCCCGTCGGAGGTCGGCGCCTTCGCGGTGGTCTATGCCGGGCTGGTCGGCTTCCTCGCCCACCGCGAACTCGACTGGGCGGGGCTGCGGACCGCGCTGAAGGAGGCGCTGGTCGACACCGGCATGATCATGTTGATCATCCTCATGTCCGGCATGGTCGGCTATGCCATCATCATCGAGCAGGCGCCGCAGAGCATCGCCACCGCGATGACCACGCTGACCCAGGAGCCGGTGCTGATCGTCGCCCTGATCCTGGTGTTCCTGTTCGTCGCCGGCCTGTTCGTCGAAAGCACCGTGCTGGTGCTGCTGCTGACCCCGATCTTCCTGCCGATCGTCAAGCAGCTGCACGTCGACCCGGTCCACTTCGGCATCCTGATGATGACCATCGTCACCCTCGGCTCGATGACGCCGCCGGTGGGCGTGGCGATGTACACGGTGTGCAGCCTGCTGAAGACGCCGATCGAAAAATACGTCGTCGAATCGCTGCCGCTGATCGGCGCGGTCCTGCTGCTGGTCGTGATCCTGACGCTGTCGCCCAGCCTGGTCTTGTTCCTGCCCAACCTGCTGATGTAGGGGAAGGGCGGGCGGCGGCGCGCGCCGGCCGCAAACGAACGGGGAAATCCGCATGGCACGACATCGGCTCGCCATCGTCGGGCTCGGCATGGCGGTCACCCCGCACGCCAAGGGCCTGCAGGATCTCGCCGACCGGGTCGAGGTCGCCTGGGCCTACAGCCCCACCGCGGCGCGGCGCCAGGCCATCGCCGAACGCTTCGGCTTTCCGACCTGCGACAGCCTGCAGACCATCCTCGGCGACGACAGCGTCGACAGCGTGCTGGTGCTGACCCCGCCCAACACCCACCTCGACATCGCCCGCCAGGTCGCCGCCGCCGGCAAGCACCTGCTGCTGGAAAAGCCGCTGGAGGTCTCCACCGCGCGGGCCGAGATGCTGGTCGCCGCCTGCGACGCCGCCGGCATCGTGCTCGGCATCGTGCTGCAGCACCGCTTCCGCCCGGCCGGCCGCCGGCTGCGCGCGCTGATGGCCGAGGGCGGGCTCGGCGCGCTGATCGGCTGCTCCACCGGCATCCGGCTATGGCGGCCGCAGAGCTATTACGACGTCGAGGGCCGCGGCACGCTGGCCCGCGACGGCGGCGGCGTGCTGCTGACCCAGGGCATCCACACGCTCGACCTGATGCTGTCGCTGACCGGCCCGGTGGCCGATGTCGCCGCCTATGCCCGCACCTCGCCGGTGCACCGGATGGAGACCGAGGACCAGGTCGCGGCCGCCGTGCGTTTCGCCAACGGCGCACTCGGCACCATCGACGCCACCACCGCCGCCTACCCCGGCTATCCGGAGCGGATCGAGCTGATCTTCGAGCGGGCGACCGCGGTGCTGGCCGGCACCGAGCTCGCCGTCCACCGCCACAACGGCACGGTCGAACGGATCGCCGCCGACGCCTCGCCCGGCGGCACCGGCGCCGACCCGATGGCCTTCCCGCACGACTATCACCGC
>JAWKYB010000019.1 GCA_041396705.1 Alphaproteobacteria bacterium | reverse complement strand
GCGGCGAGTTCGGATCCTTCACAGAGACGCTCGAACTCAGCCTCCGTGAGCGCTTGGCAGAGAGGGTGGCCTACCTGAACCGACACGACCCGATCCCCGCAGATCGTGCATTTGCTGCGTTGGAACGACTTGGCGCAGCATTGGTTTTGCAGCGCTTGACCGAAATTGCGGTGCCCGACAGCGACTTGGATATGACGGATGGCAAGGCAGCACTGGATATTGGCAGTATCTTACCTGATTGGTCGGGTGAGCAACGCTCTAGGCTCTTATCCAGACCGGTCTTCGATCCCGCCGGCGCAGGCCATGTTCGTCTTCATAACGACAATCAAGGAGTAGTTCGGAGTTACCTCGCCGCGCTATGGCTTGACCGACTGATACGCGCAGGCTGCCCGATGAGCGCCGTTCGCAACTTGCTCTTTGCAGACATCTACGGGCTCCACTTGGTGATACCTTCGTTGAAGGGCACTGCAGCGTGGCTTTCTATATCTCAGCCTGACATTGCAAACGAGGTAATTGATCGGGAACCGTTACTGTTAATGGGTGCGGGAGATCCAGCAAGCTTATCGCTGACCACTCGGCGCCGTGTACTGGATTCGGTGATACAGAGGACGCTCAGTGGCCAGGAAATAGGCATCCTGGACAGGGACAGTCTTAGGCGCTTTTCCGGGTCAGACCTAGCCGAGTGCGTACGCGCCAACTGGCAGCGGTACGCAGATGTGCCAGAGGTGCGCGAATTACTGCTGCGTGTGATATGGCTGGGCGAACTGACAGGATGCGTTGACCTTGCAATTGACGCATCGTTTGGAACACATGAGGACCGGTATACACAGGTGTTTGCTGGACGAGCCATCATGGCTGCGGCACCCAACCCGGAGAAAGTACGGTACGTTCAGTATTTGTGTCAGAATGCAGGTTCCGTTGCAGGCGTGCTAGTTTGGGATGCAGTCGAGACGTTATTTCCGACTCAACTAACAACTAACGATCTATCCGCAATTCTGACAACCATAAATATCAGGGACCGCCGCGACCATATGGGCATTGAATATATTGGCCCCGAGCTAGCGGACCGGCTCTCCACGATTGAGGAGGTCGAGAGCTTCCTTTCGTGCATCCGCGAGAGACTTCGCCAGAAGCTCAATCCTGATGACGAACCGTTCCCTGAAGACGAACCCCTTATGTCGACACTGGAGGCAGGAGGCCGAAGGCTTCTGGAGTTGGTTCCGCAAACGCAAGTCCCGATCGCAGCGACCGAAGCAGCAATTCGGTTGCGCGAAAGCCGCCGGTACAGGCGTCCGGCACGAGCCCGCGATGAGGCCGAAGACTTGTTCTCACTCCTCACTGCGACAGCCGAGCGCCGACGAATGGCTTTGTGGCAAGCGACTGATCGACTGAACGGTGCCGCGCAACTGAATGGTAAATCCATCACTGAAGTCTGGCAAGTCGAACACTTCGGCTTCCCGCTTCAGTTGAGGGCAGAAGACCTAAAGTGGCTTGAGCAGGACATTGTTGAACGTCCAACTGCAGCCGAACGTCAGATCGCCGTCAACGCTGCTATGCGGCTTTGGAAGCAGGGCGGTGAAGAGCCAGAGATTCTAACGCGAATCCGAGCCGCCGGCACGACGCACCCGGACACGAAGAAGGTAATTGATGAGTGGCTAACGCGCGAACCGTCGGACCGCGAATTGGAATATGAACGAAGGAGGCGCCAGCGAGAGCGGCGGGACGAAGCAAGAGCCGCACAACTTCATAGATCGTGGCTCGACTTTGCAGCGAAGCTTCGCGCTGACCCGAAACAGTTCCGATCGTTGCTACCCTTATCAGAAGGGGGAATTGATAGTAGACTGTATCACCTGTGGGCTTTTCTCCATGGACTCGGAGAAAACAGAAACACGTTTGCGATTAGCGATCTTTCTCCGATAGAACAGATGTTTGGGTCAAATGTCGCATCCGAATTGAGAAGCGCTTTTGTTTCGTATTGGCGCCAAGTCCAACCTACGCTTCGGAATGAGAGGCCGGAGGAGGAGCGAAACAAGACACGCGAGCTTGATTGCATTGCGATCGTAGGCGTCACACTCGAGGCGTCACACGATCCGGAGTGGGCCGCAAATCTAACCCCTGACGACGCAACAAAAGCGGCCATTTTGGCGACGTTAGAACTGAATGGGTACCCTTCTTGGTTTCCGACGCTTGCTCGAGTGCAGCCAGATGCAGTTCGCGGCGTACTCGAACGCGCCGTTGCACCTGAATTGGCCACAGGTAGCGAGGACGGTCGTTGTCGTGAACTTGAGGACATCTCACGGGCAGATCGATCAATTGGATGTCTCCTCGTTAACTATCTGTTTGAGTATTTGACGGACCACGATAGTTTGCCAACTTCAGTACTCAGGCCGGCTTTGGCGATTTTGGTGTCCTACACCCGGGATAGTGGAGCGCTGGCCTCCTTGCTGGAGCAACGATTCGACCAAGCGCATGAGATTGAGGGTGCGGCGACTTGCCTTTCGTCGCTTTTCCAACTCGATCCAGGCGGAGCGATTGCTAGTTTGGACAGAAAACTGAAGGCGCTGTCGCAATCAGAGCAGACGCTTCTTGTGCTAGAAACACTGCCTGAATTGTTTGGGGGACAATGGGCCGACAACGCGATCATGCGGGCGGACCAGCTTCAGTTTGATACATTGGAGCGGTTAGTGATCATTGCGTTTCGGACTGTGCGCGTCGAGGAAGATGTGGACCACGCCGATGGAGAAGTCTATTCACCGGGCGCTCGCGAGCATGCCGAGGACGCCCGAGGCAGGCTGTTTAAGGCGCTTTTTGAAACGCCAGGCGCCGCTACCTTCGCCGCCATCAATAGACTCGCAGAGAATCCGGATATCCCAATAAGGCGAGAGCGGTTGTCTCAGATCGCTCGCGAGCGTGCGGAAAAGGACGCCGAGTACGCGAGTTGGACCTCAGGAGAGGTCTATGCGTTTGAGCATGACTTCACGACGACCCCGAGGAACGCATTCGATCTTCAGCGATTGATCAGCAATAAGATAGCTGACTGGCAGCACAGTCTGATCCATTCCGACTTCGCACAAGGTTCAACGCTCGCCCTCCTACCAAAGGAGGTCGACGTTCAGAACTGGTTGGCTGATCGATTCAGAAGCGAGCAGGGACGCGGCTACTCGGTTGAGAGGGAGCCGCACGTTGCAGATGAGAAGGAGCCAGATATCCGCTTCCGGGCGACGGCGACAGACGCCAGTTTAGCCCTGGAAGTCAAGGTCGCGGAGTGTTGGTCCCTGAGCCAGCTTGAGGATGCGTTGAGAGCTCAACTTGTCGGGCGGTATCTGCGCGACCGTGAGCATCGACATGGTATCTTACTCATCGTCCACAAAAAGAGACGATCACGAGGGTGGGAGGGACCGGAGGGCGGATGGTTGAGGTTCGAACAAGTCGTTTCTCACCTCGCAGACATGGCTCGGTCCATCTCGTCGGAGGGCCGTGTGCACCCCAGCCAGTCGTTGCGGTGATTGATGTCACGCGTTCGCCCTAGCCGTGGCTCGGTGCGCCGGGCTGCTGGTTCTTCGGGTGGCAGAGCTCTGGCCGTGATCCGAATAGTCGCAGGAGCAATGTGAGCAGGTTGGGTTGATCTTGTGATCGACCGCTTCTGGCGCATCCGCGACGATACCGGATCGACAACGCAGGGCCCATTCGTCCCTGCAACCGGACATCCGCGTTGACCCTGGCAAAGGCCCCAATCGGACCCGCCAACCCCCTCACCCCAAGAACCCCTGCACCGCCTCCAGCGCCTCGACCAGGCCGACCCGCTCCACCGGCACGCCGGGGGGGAAGGCGGTGAGCAGGCGGGTGGGGGTGCGGGGGTCGAGCAGGACGAACACGCCCCTGTCGTCGGCGCGGCGGACCAGGCGGCCGTAGGCCTGCTTCAGCCGCAGCCGGGTGGCGATGTCGTCGTAGTCGCGGCGGTCGCCGCCGGCGGCCTCATAGGCCTGGCGGCGCACCCGGTGCAGGATGCCGGGGCTGCGACCACGGCACCCGGTCGAACACCACCAGCCTGAGCGAGCGGCCGGGCACGTCGACGCCGTCGCGCACCGCGTCGGTGCCGAGCAGGCAGGCGTCGGTCTCGAACCGGAACATGTCGACCAGGGTGGCCGGGTCCATCGGGTCGACATGCTGGGCGTAGAGCGGGATGCCGGCCTCGGCCAGCGGGCCGACGATGCGCTTCTGCACCGCGCGCAGCCGCGCGATGGCGGTGAACAGGCCGAGCGCGCCGCCGCCGGCGGCCAGGAACAGGGTGCGATAGGCGGCGGCGACCTGCTCCGGGCCGTCGCGGCCGACGTCGGTGACGATCAGCACCCGGGTCTGGGCCGGATAGTCGAAGGGCGACGAGACCTGGGCGCGGATCGCGGCGGTCTCCAGGTGGATGGCGCCGGTGCGGGCCTCGGCCGAGGCCCAGTCGCGTTCCAGGTCGCCGGAACCGTCGGTCAGCGTCGCCGAGGTGACGACGGCGCCGTGGCACGGGCTCAGCACCTCGCCCGCCAGCGGGACGGTCGGGTCGATCCAGTGGCGGCGCGCGCCGACGTCGACGTCGCGGCCGTCGATCCGCTCCACCGTCAGCCAGTCGACGAAGCGCGGCGGGGTCTCGGTCTCGATGGTCTGCAACAGGCCGCGCCAGGCCGGGATGGCGATCTCGGCCCGGCGGCCGAGCGCGCGGATCGCCGCCTCCAGCCGGTGGCGGGTGGCGCTGTCGAGGGCGTCGGCCTCCATGTCCAGCTTGCGGGCGAAGCGCTGGGCGAGCTGCTGCAGCGGCCGGGCGAGGTCCTCCAGCGCCGCATCGAGCCGGACGGCGGCATCGGCCATCGCCGGCGCGGCCGGGCGCAAATCGGCCTCCAGGCTGTAGGGGCCGTCGTCGCCGGCCCGCGCGTAGACCTGCTCGCGCACATGGGCCAGGAACGCCTCGGCCGGGCCGTCCGGCCGGCCCTCGCGCAGCCGGTTCTGCCAGCCCTCGCCGGGCAGGGCGACGGCGGCGCGCATCGCCTCGTGCAGCGCCAGGTCGGCCTCGGCGTCGCCGTCGGTCAGCTCGCCGTAGCGGTTGACCAGCCCGCGCATCCGCCCGCGCGTCCGCGCCGTGTCGCCGCCGCGCAGCCAGCGGCGCAGCTCGGCCGTCTCCTGCCCGGACAGATAGGCGGCGAAGACGCTGTCGGCGGCGTCGTAGAGATGGTGGCCCTCGTCGAACACCAGCCGGGTCGGCAGCCGGCCGTCGTCGATGCCGCCGAGGGCGGCCTGGGCCATCACCAGGGCGTGGTTGGCGATCACCAGGTCGGCGCGCCGCGCCCGGCGCACCGAGCGCTCGATGAAGCAGCGGCCGTAGTGCGGGCAGGCGGAATAGATGCACTCGCCGCGGCGGTCGGCGAGGCCGAGCACGCGGTTGCGGCCGAGCAGCGCCGGCAGCCAGCCCGGCAGGTCGCCGCCGACCATGTCGCCGTCGCGCGTCGTCGCCGCCCAGCGCGCGATCAGGCCCAGCGCGACGGCATTGGCGGGGTTGGCCGCGGTCGCCGCCGCCTCCTCGAAGCTCAGCAGGCACAGATAGTTCTCGCGGCCCTTGCGGGTCACCACGCGCTGCGCCCGTTCGCGCTCGTCGGGGTACAGCCGGGCCAGCTCCTGGTCGATCTGGCGCTGCAGGTTGCGGGTGAAGGTGCTGATCCACACCGGCGCGCCGTTGCGCTCGGCCCACAGGCTGGCCGGCGCGACATAGCCCAGGGTCTTGCCGGTGCCGGTGCCGGCCTCGGCGATCACGACGGTGGCCGAGCCGGTCTCGTGCCGCGGCTGGAAGGCGGCGCTGACGGCGGAGGCATAGGCGGCCTGCTGCGGCCGCGGCTCCGCCTCGGCGTGCAGGATCTCGGCCAGCCGGTGCCGGGCCTCGTTGGGGGTGACGCCGGCGTCGCCGGGCGGGTCGTCCGGGCCCTCGAATTCCCATTGCGGCAGCCGCCGCCACACCGCCAGCGCGTCGATGCCGCGGCGGGCCCGGCCGTCGCCCGGCAGCGGCAGCAGCGCGGCCCAGCGCCAGCCGCCGCGCGCCATCACCTGTGCGATCCCCGGCCAGTCGGCGGTGCGGTCGCCGGCGAGGCCGTCGAGCAGCAGCGCGGTGGCGTCGCGCAGGGTGGCCGCCTCGGCCGCCGGCGTGTCGGGCCGCGGCAGGCCGAGCGCGGCGGCGATGCCGCGCGGCGACGGCACCAGCGCCTCCGCCGGCCGCACGAAGGCATAGAGCTCCAAAATGTCGAGCGCCTGTTCGGCGTCGGGTCCCAGCAGCGCCACCGCGCTGGGCCGGTGGCACACCACGACGTTGGGCGGCGCGTCGGCCAGGCCGGCGGCCAGCAGCGAGCGGGCGGCGGCCGGTGCCAGCCGGCGCGGGCCGTCGCCGTCGGCAACGCCGCAGCCGGCCTGGCCGGCGCTGAGGAAGACGAGCGCCGGCCCGTTCACGGGGCTTTGCCCTGTTCAAACCGGCGCGCGGCGCTATCCTGCCGGCAGGGTTGTCGCGACGAGCACGGAACCGGACGGACGGATGACGACGATGGCGATACGGTCATGCCTTGCGGCACTGCTGTTGCTGCTGCTGCCGGCGGCGGCGCCGGCGCAGGTGGTGCCCGCGGCGCTGGAGCCCGGCGGCACGGCGCGGGTCGTCGAGGTGATCGACGGCGACACGGTGGTGCTGGACGACGGGCGCGAGGTGCGGCTGGTCGGCACCCAGGCGCCGAAGCTGCCGCTGGGCCGGCCGAACTTCCCGACCTGGCCGCTGGCCGAGGACTCGAAGGAGGCCCTGGAAGACCTGGTGCTGGGTCATGAGGTTGCCCTCGGCTACGGGGGCCAGCCGATGGATCGGCACGGCCGCGTCCTGGCCCACCTGTTCCGACTCGACGACGGCGCCTGGGTCCAGGGCACGATGCTCGCCACCGGGATGGCGCGGGTCTACACCTTTCCCGACAACAGGTCGATGGTCGACGAACTGCTGGCCGAGGAACGGGCTGCCCGCGCCGCGCGCCGCGGCATCTGGTCGCTCGACTATTACGCGATCCGCGACCCCGAGGACCTCGACGACGCCGAGGACACCTTCCAGTTGGTCGAGGGCGAGGTGGTCGACGTCGCCTTCGTGCGCGACCGGGTGTTTCTCAACTTCGGCATCGACTACCGCACCGACTTCACCATCGTCATCGACGACGACAACCTGGACGCGTTCGACGATGCGGCCTATGTCCTCGAGGATCTCGACGGCCGGCGGGTGCGGGTGCGGGGCTGGGTCGAGATGTTCAACGGGCCGATGATCGATGTGACCCATCCGGAGCAGATCGAGCTGCCATGAGCGTGTCCGTCGCCGTGTTGCCTCCGCGCTGGCGCCGCCTGGCCGCGGCGGTGGGCTGTGCCCTCGCCGTCGGCCTGTCCGGCTGCCAGACCGCGCAGCAGCGCGCCGCGCCGGCCAGCGAGCCGCCGGCCTACGCCACCGAAAGTGCGACGGCCGACATGCTCGCCCGCTATGGCGGCGAGTATCGCAACCCGGCGCTGCGCGCCTATGTCACCGCGGTCGGAAGGCGGGTGCTGGCGCAGACCACGATCGATCCGGCCAGCGTCGACTTCGTGCTGCTCGATACCGACGTGATCAATGCCCTGGTCATCCCGGGGCGCCGCATCTTCATCACCCGCGGCATGCTGACCTGGCTGAACAGCGAGGCGGAGCTGGCCGCGGTGATCGCCCACGAGGCGGCGCACCTGAGCGAGAACCATTCGGCGCTGCAGCGGCAGGCCGCCCGCGACGCCGAACGCCGCGCGATGACCCAGGGCCTGCTCGGCCTCGACGAGGACGCGATGCAGGCGCTCTTCCGCTACAGCCGCGAGCAGGAGCTGGAGGCGGACCGGATCGGCCTGCGCTATCTCGTCGCCGCCGGCTATCCCGGCGCCGCGGCGGTTTCGAGCCACGAACAGTTCCTGGCCGATTCCCGGCTGGGGCGGCTGCTGCGCGGCTTCCCGGGCGAGGACACCTCCACCCCCGGCCTGCTGGACTCCCACCCGGCGTCCGACGACCGCATCGCCACGCTGACGGCGATGGACGAGTTCCGGGCCGGCGGCGACGACCGGCGCGTCGCCTATCAGGAGGCGATCGAAGGGGTGCCGTTCGGCCTCAATGCCGACGACTGGCGGGTGGTCGGCGACCGCGTGATCCAGCCGCGCGCGGGCATCGGCTTCGACCGGCCGGCCGGCTACGCCCTGGCGGCGTCGGGCGGCGTGCTGTCGGGCAGCGGCCCGGGCGAGGGCATCCTGTCGATCGACTTCGTCGCGCGCGATCCGTCGACCACGCCGGCCGCCTTCCTCAACCGCAATTTCGCGCGCTTCGACACCGAGCCGTCGGCGACGCAGACGATGGGCGGCTATCCGGGTGCGGAGATGGCGTTCAGCTTCGCCGAGGACGGACGCGACTGGTATCTGATCGTCGCCACCGTCGGACTGCGCGAGAATGCCCTGATGCGCGTGCTGGCCTATGGCCCCGCCACCGGCCAGCCGGCGGTACGGCAGGCATTCGAAGCGGTGATCGGCGGCCTGCGCGACATCGGCGCGGTCGGCGACAGCGCGTCGCAACGCATCGCCGTGGTGGCGGTGCAGCGCGGCGAGACGGCGGCGAGCCTCGCCCGGCGCATGAACATGGGCGACATGCCGGCGGATTTCGCCGAGGATCTGCTGCGCGCCATCAACGGCCTCGACGACGACGCGCAGCTGACCGCCGGCCAGCGGATCAAGCTGATCCTGTAGCCGGTCCCTTAGCCGGCGGACCGGTCAGGCCGGCACCTCGAACAGCAGGTCGCGCGGATCGGCCGCGTGCTGTTCCAGGGCGTTGCGCAGCTTGCACAGCGCCCTGTTCTCCAGCTGGCGGACCCGCTCCTTGCTGACGCCGAGCGCATTGCCGAGATGCTCGAGCGTGACGCCGCGCTCGGTCAGCCGGCGTTCGCGGATGATCCGGCGCTCGCGTTCGCTCAGCTGGGTCAGCGCGGCGTTGAGCCAGCGCGAGCGCGACTCCGCATCGCGCAGCCCGATCACCACGTCCTCCGGGCTGGGCCGGTTGTCGGCCAGCAGGTGCTGCATCTCGGTCTCGCCTTCCTGCCCGACCGGGGCGTTCAGCGACTGGTCGTGGCCGCTGATGCGCATCTCCATCGCCTCGACCTCGCCGACCGGCACCCGCAGCTCGGTCGCCACCCGATGCCGGCCGGCATCGGTCATCGTGGCGCCGTTGTCGCCCTCGATGCGCGCGCGCAGGCGGCGCAGGTTGAAGAACAGCGATTTCTGCGCCGCGGTGGTGCCGGTGCGCACGATCGACCAGTTGCGCAGCACGAAGTCCTGCACCGCCGCGCGGATCCACCAGGCGGCATAGGTCGAGAACCGGACCTCGCGATCCGGGTCGAACCGGTTGGCCGCCTGCAACAGCCCGATGTTGCCCTCCTGGATCAGGTCGCCAAGCGGCAGTCCGTAGTTGCGGAATTTGGTGGCGATGCTGACCACCAGCCGCTCATAGGCGTTGATCAGGTCGTGCAGGGCGCGCTCGTCGCCCCGGTCGCGCCAGCGGCGGGCGAGATCCTGTTCGTTGTCCCGGCTGAGGATCGGCGCGCTCATCGCGCGCCGGATGAAGGTGAGGTTGGCGCGCTGGGTTGCGTCGTCGTCGAGGTGGGCCATCGCCGTCTCCTGGGGCTGGTGCCACGGGGTTCGCCGGAACAACCCCTACACTCGGTGATACGTTCCCCCTCCCAGGCCGGATTTCGCGCCGACTCAGACCTCGATCACGTCAAGGATCGAGCCGTCGGGTCCGAAGCAGGCGGCCACAAGCGTGCCGTCATGGCCGCAACCGCCGTCGACGGTGGTGGTGACGTCGCCATGGTCGACGCCGCCATGGTCCGGATCGTAGCCGCGCACGATGCGGGCGAAGTCCTCATACGGCCCCTCGATGCGGCGGAATCCGTCGGTGTCCCACCAGAAGCGGTCGCGCTGCAGGCGCAACGGGCGTTCGGGATCGAGGCCGGAGCTGACGAACAGCACGCCGTCGGTCCGGTTATAGGCGGCGCGCCGCAACGCGGCGAAGAACGGCTCGTGGCCCGGCCGCGAGCGCACCGCCATGCGCAACAGGTTGGTCCAGCGGGTCAGCGAGACCGCGCCTTCGCGCGCGATCATCATGGCGCGTTCCGGCTCGCCGCCATAGGACCGGATCGTGGGTGCGACGCCGTTGCCGAGCAGGTAGCGCATGACCTCGGGCGGGTCCGGCGCGAATTGCAGCTGCAGCAGCTTCTGCCACATCTCCTCCTGCGCGCCGCGCAGGAAGATCAGGTGCTCGGGCGTGGCATGCGGCCTGGCCAGGAAGGCGATGCGGAACTGCAGCAGCTGGTCGATCGTCTCCAGGATCGCCGGCCCGCGCCCGATCATGTTGCCGAGATAGATCACGCGGTCGTCGCGCTGCAGCCGCTGCCACAGCTGCCGGTGCAGGCCGAGCAGGCGATGGTGGTCGGCGAAGATCGCGCCGATCGCCCACATCCGGCGCGCATCGGGCATCTCCGCGAAAGCGGCGTCGGGCGCGGTGATGCTGGACGCATGGGTCGCGTCGGAGCCGCGCACGCGCCTGCGCCCCGGCACGCCGGCATCGGTCCGTTCCGGCGCGGCGGAGTCCGCCCGGGCATTCGATTCGTGTCGTTGCCGCGATTGTCTGCCCAGTATCATCTGTCCGCCCGTTTCCCCGCCGGACTTGGACTCGTCAACGCGCCGACCCGAAGCCGCCACCGCCCGGGGTGGCGATCTCCAGCACGTCGCCCGCTTCCATCGCGCGCCATCGGCGCCCGCCAGTGTCTCAGCGCCGCCGTCCCGGCGCAATACCCGGTTGCATCCGCACTGGCCGGGCGCGCCGCCATCCAGGCCGTGCGGCGGAATGTGCCGATGGCCCGACAGGATCGACGCCTGCATCGCCTCGCCGAACCGAATCCGGCGCACCACGCCGTCGCCCCCGCGCCAGCGTCCGGCGCCGCCGCTGCCGCGCCGGATCGCGAAGCTCTCCAGCACCACCGGGAAGCGCCATTCCAGCACCTCCGGGTCGGTCAGGCGCGAATTGGTCATGTGCGTGTGCACGGCCGAAGCCCCGTCGAAGCCGGGGCCCGCGCCGGCGCCGCCGCACAACGTTTCATAATACTGATGGCGCGCATTGCCGAATGTCACATTGTTCATCGTGCCCTGGGCGCCGGCCAGCACGCCCAGCGCGCCATACAGCGCATCGGCGATCATCTGGCTGGTCTCGACGTTGCCGGCGACGACGGCGGCCGGATAGACCGGGTTCAGCATCGAGCCGGCGGGCGTGACGATCTCGATCGGCTTCAGGCAGCCCTCGTTCATCGGGATGGCGTCGTCGACCAGGGTGCGGAACACGTAGAGCACCGCCGCGCGGCAGACCGCCCGCGGGGCGTTGAAGTTGTCCGGGCGCTGCGCCGACGTGCCGGTGAAATCGACCACTGCACGCCGTGCGGCCCGGTCGATGCGGATCGCCACGCGGATCTCGGCGCCATTGTCCATCGGGCAGGCGAAGCTGCCGTCCTTCAGCACGTCCAGCACGCGGCGCACCTGCTCCTCGGCATTGTCCTGGACATGGCCCATATAGGCGCGCACGACCGCCAGCCCGTAGTGCGCGACCATGCGGCGCAACTCCTGCACGCCCTTTTCGCAGGCGGCGATCTGCGCGCGCAGGTCGGCGATGTTCTGGTCGATGTTGCGCGCCGGATGCGGGCCGGACGCCAGCAGGTCGCGCATCTCCGCTTCCAGGAAGCGGCCGCGGTCGACCAGCAGGCGGTTGTCGATCAGCACGCCCTCGTCCTCGACCGTGCGACTGTCGGGCGGCATCGAGCCGGGGGTGAGGCCGCCGACGTCGGCGTGGTGACCGCGGCTGCCGACGAAGAACAGCAGCGTGCCGTCGGTCTGGTCGAACACCGGGGTCACGACGGTGATGTCGGGCAGGTGGGTGCCGCCGTTGTAGGGCGCGTTCAGCACGTAGACGTCGCCCGGGTTCATCGTGTCGCCGCGGGCCGCGATCACAGCGCGCACGCTTTCCGACATCGAGCCGAGGTGGACGGGCATGTGCGGCGCATTGGCGATCAGCGCCCCGTCGGCCGCGAAGACGGCACAGGAGAAGTCCAGCCGCTCCTTGATGTTCACCGAATAGGCGGTGTTCTGCAGCGCCGAGCCCATCTGCTCCGCGATCGACATGAACAGGTTGTTGAACACCTCCAGCATCACCGGGTCGACCGCGGTGCCGACGGCGACGGTGCGGGTCAGCGGCCGCACCCGGCGCAGCACCAGGCTGCCGCGCGTGTCGAGCGACGCGCGCCAGCCGTCCTCGACCACGGTCGTGGCGGTGTCCTCCACCACGATCGCCGGGCCTTCGACGGTGTCGCCGGGGCGCAGGGCCGCGCGTCGGAAAACCGGCGTCGCCTGCATGGCGCCGTCGCGATAGACCGGGGCATGCGTGGCCGGCGCACCGCTGCCGCCGGGGCCGTCCCCTGCTGCGAACGCCTCCGCCGGCATCTCCATCGCGCCGACGGCCTCCACCGAAACGGCGTCGGCAACCAGCCGGCGGCCTTCCATCACGAAGCCGTACTGCCGGCGATAGGCGCTTTCGAACGCGGCGCTCATCGCGGCGGGCTCGCCGAACGGCACGACCAGCGCGGTGTCGGTGCCCTCGTATTTGACATGGACGCGGCGTTCGACGCCGATCTGGCGGTCGGCGACGCCCTGGGCATGCAACTCGCCGACGGCATCCGCCGCCATCGCGTCCAGCCGCGCCGCCATCGCCGCAGGCGCCTCCACCAGCGGCGCTTCCACCGTCGCCTCGCGCAGCGCGCGGATGTCGGCCAGGCCCATGCCGTAGGCCGACAGCACGCCGGCCAGCGGGTGGATGAACACCGTCGTCATGCCCAGTGCGTCGGCAACCTGGCAGGCGTGCTGGCCGCCGGCGCCGCCGAAGCAGCCCAGCGCGTATTCGGTGACGTCGTATCCGCGCTGGATCGAGATCTGTTTGATCGCGTTGGCCATGTTCTCGACCGCGATGCGCAGGAAACCCTCGGCGACCGCGAACGGGTCGCGCGCGTCGCCCGTGGCCGCCTGGATCTGATCGGCCAACGCGGCGAATGCGGTGCCGACGCGGTCCGTGTCGAGCGGCTGGTCGCCGCCGGAGCCGAAGACGGCGGGGAAGAACGCGGGCTGGACGCGTCCCAGCATCACGTTGGCGTCGGTGACCGTCAGCGGGCCGCCGCGGCGATAGCAGGCCGGGCCCGGGTCGGCGCCGGCGCTGGCCGGCCCGACCCGGTAGCGCGATCCGTCGAACTGCAGGAGCGAGCCGCCGCCGGCCGCGACGGTATGGATGCGCATCATCGGCGCGCGCATGCGCACGCCGGCCACCAAGGTCTCGAAGGTGCGCTCGAAGCTGCCGTCGAAATGGGACACGTCGGTCGAGGTGCCGCCCATGTCGAAGCCGATCACCTTGTCGAAGCCGGCGCGGCGGGCGGTCTCCGCGATGCCGACCACGCCGCCGGCGGGGCCGGAGAGGATGGCGTCCTTGCCCTGGAACAGCGCGGCATCGTTGAGCCCGCCGTTGGACTGCATGAACATCAGCCGGGTGCCCCCCAGCTCCGCCGCGACCCGGTCGACATAGCGGCGCAGGATCGGCGACAGATAGGCGTCGACCACCGTCGTGTCGCCGCGCGAGACCAGCTTGATCAGCGGGCTGACCGCATGGCTGGCGGAGACCTGGGTAAATCCGGCCGCGCGGGCCAGGGCGGCGACGCGCCGCTCGTGGTCGGGATAGCGGTAGCCGTGCATGAACAGGATCGCCACCGCGCGTATGCCCTCGGCATGGGCGGCCGCGAGCGCGGCTCGCGCGCCGGCCTCATCCAGCGGCACCAGCACCGCGCCGGCGGCGGAAACCCGCTCGTCGACCTCGGCGACCCGCTCGTACAGCAATTCCGGCAGCACGATGTGGCGGGCGAACAGGTCGGGTCGGTTCTGGTAGCCGATGCGCAGCGCATCGGCGAAGCCGCGGGTCGTGACCAGCAGGGTGCGGTCGCCCTTGCGTTCCAGCAGCGCGTTGGTGGCGACCGTGGTGCCCATCTTCACGGCCGCGATCCGGGCCGCCGGGATGGCTTCGTCCGGGCCGATCCCGAGCAGGTCGCGGATTCCCTGCAGCGCCGCATCGCGGTAGCGCTCCGGGTTCTCGGACAACAGCTTGTGACTGACCAGGCTGCCGTCGGGCCGCCGGGCGACGATGTCGGTGAAGGTCCCGCCCCTGTCGATCCAGAACTGCCACCGCCTGTCGTCGACGGACTCGGGTCGGTTCATGATGCGGTCACGCGGGCGTTTCCGGTCTCGGGTGCGCAGGGGATGGCCATGGCCGAGGTATAGCAGCGCCGGGGCCTCGGGCAACAGCCGCGGCGGGTCGGCCGGCCGTTGCCCGGCAATTGCCGGGGGCGTGCCGGAAACAGCGCAGGAAACGCATCACGGAATGCGGCACGAAAAAAGTATCGACCCGATACGAGAAGAGCAACTTTCGGTGCGCATGAATTCAGACCAAGTAAAGCGCGCCTTAACGCATTGGCGATATCTTCGCCAATTGGAATGATGGTCCAGGGCATCGCAATTTCTACGTGGATCGTGTGTGATATGATCGACGTTTGGACCTGAGCGGTACAGGGTGAACGACGGATGTCGCTGATTACTCGTCTGCACGGACAAGCCGGGACACGTCCCGCGGCACGCAAGATCAGCCGGACGGTGAAGCCGACCGGGGTCGAACGGTTTTTCGACGCCGGCTCGATCATCGTCAGCAAGACCAACCTCACCGGGCACATCACCTATGCGAACCGGACGTTCATCGAGGTGGCGGGCTTCACCGAGGCGGAACTGATCGGGGCGCCGCACAGCATCCTGCGGCATCCCGACATGCCGCGCTGTGTCTTCAAGCTGCTGTGGGACACCCTGGCCGAGCGGCACGAGATCTTCGCCTATGTGGTGAACCTGACCAAGAACGGCGATCACTACTGGGTCTTCGCGCACGTCACGCCAAGCGTGGACGGCGCCGGCAGCGTGGTGGGCTACCACTCCAGTCGGCGCGTGCCGGACCGCGGCATCGTCGAGGGGACGATCATGCCGCTCTATGCGCAGTTGAAGGCGGAAGAGGATCGGCATGCCGACCGCAAGGCGGGCATGGCCGCTTCCTATCGCATGCTGGCCGGCCTGCTGGCCGAGAAGGGCATCGGCTATGACGAACTCATCTTCTCTCTTTAGGGCGCAGGCGGCCTTCGCGCTCGCGGGCGCGGTCGGGGTCATCCTGATCGGCGACGCGGCGGTATTCGGTCCCCTGCTCGGCGTCGGCTCGGCCTGCGGGCTGAGCCTGCTCGCCGTCGCGGCGCTGGGTTTGCGGTTCGTCGGCGCGGCCCGTACGGCCATCCGGCGGACGGTCGGGGTCGGCCGGGCGGCGGCCGAGGGCGACTTCGAGGCGCGCCTGATCCATGTCGACCAGCGTGGCGAGCTCGGCGACCTGATGTGGACGGTGAACGAACTGGTCGACCGTGCCGACGCCTTCGTCCGCGAGAGCGCGGCATCGATGGAGTATGTCAGCCGCAACAAGTATTTCCGCCGCATCATCGAGACCGGCATGAGCGGCGCGTTCGCCAACGGTGCGCGGATCATGAATGGCGCGACCGACGCCATGCACCGCAAGGTCCGGCAGTTCGACGGCGTGATGGTCCGGTTCGAGACCGCGTTGCGCGACATGTCGACGACGGTCGAGACCGCATCGATGCAGCTGAACGACACCGCTGCGACGATGAAGAGCAACGCGGGCAAGACCAGCGAAAAGGCCGGTCTGGTCGCCGGTGCGGCCGACAGCTCGGCGCAGAACGTCCACACCGTCGCGGCGGCGGCCGAGCAGCTGCGCGCGGCGATCCGCGAAATCGGCGAGCAGGCGGGGCGTTCCGCCGACGCGACCGCCCAGGCGACCGACGATACCGAGCGCACCAGCGAGCATGTGCGCGGGCTGGCCGAGGCGGCCCAGCGGATCGGCGAGGTGGTTGGCATCATCTCGGAGATCGCCGCCCAGACCAACCTGCTTGCGCTCAACGCGACGATCGAGGCGGCACGGGCCGGCGAGGCCGGCAAGGGCTTCGCCGTCGTCGCCGGCGAGGTGAAGGCGCTGGCCAGCCAGACCGCCCGGGCCACCGACGAGATCGTCGCGCACGTCGCCAGCATCCAGGATGCGACCCGCCTGACCGTGGACGGCGTCTCCGGCGTCTCGGCCATCGTCAGGCAGGTCAACGAGATCGCGGCGGCGATCGCCGCAGCGGTCGAGCAGCAGGCCGCCGCCACCAGCGAGATCGCGTCCAATGTCGAGGCCGCGGCCGAAGGTACCCAGGCGGTCACCACGAACATCCTCGACGTCACCGAGACGGCGGCGCAGACCAGTCGCGCGGCCCAGGAGGTGGCGGAAGCCGCAGCCGGAATGTCGGAGCAGGCGATCGCGGTGAGCGGCGAGATGGGCCGCTTCCTGCAGGAAATCCGCGCCGCCTGAGGGCCGCGCCGCCACCGCACACCGACTGCCGTGCGCCTGCGGCTTTCTTCCCGGCCGATGCGCGCCGCGACCGCTGCCGGCCATCCGCTGACGGAGGACCGGCCTCCGTCAGCGCTTCGCCGGCGACATGCTGTCGGACGGCTGCTCAGCCACCAACGGCGGAACTGCGGTTGATCTCCGGGACGGCGACGTGGTGCAGCGCCGGCCAGTTCGCTTCGGCCCGGGCGAGCGTTCCTTCCTTGTCGTCCAGGTACTTCCCGAACGCGACGGCGTTCAGGAACACGTAGAGCTTGCCGTCGACGATATCGGCGAAATGCGGATCGGCGTCGAGCTTCAGGCCGATGGCCACGCCGAAGGCGCAGAACCCGCCATATGCGGGCATGTAGGCTTGCGGCTCCGCGGCGAATTGTGCGAGCGACTCCGCCGACGCGAAGTAGTAGGCGACGCCGTCATGCTCTAAGGTGTAGGCCGCGTCGCCCGCGGTCACCGCCGGTCCGGTGGCCAGTGCAACCGCATCGACACCGCGCAGCGCGACGCCTGCGCCGCTCAGCGTGGTGCCCGTCGACACATTGTATTCGTCGGCGGCGAAGCCCGCGGTGGCGATCGCGACGGTAGCGGCTGCGGCGGCGAACAGGGTGGTGAATGTCTTCATTTTCGTCGGTCCTTCTCTTGCGCCCGCGGGCGTCTGGCACCGCGGGCAGGTTTGGCGGTTCCCGCGGGCCCTGGGCGCGCGGGTGGCGATCCGCCGGCGATACCGGCGGCTTCGGAACGCAGTCGGGTCCAGGACCCTTGGGCCGCGTTTCCGAACCGGGCGGCCGGCCGCGGTGCGGCCAGGCCGATGTGGGGTCGGGAGTGGCGGTCAGGCGGCGAGCGCGGTCATCCGGGCCACCGCCTCGTCGGTCGCCCAGACGGCATTGGCCATCATCCGGAAGTTGATCAGAGCGGCGAGGTAGCCGTCGCCCTCCGGCACCTTGGCGCCTGCGGTTGCATCGCGCACCACGGCGACCTCGAAGCCCTGCTCGATGAATTCGCGCATGTGGGCCTCGACGCAGAGATTGGCGGACATTCCGGCGAGCACGATCTGGTCGACCCTGAGCTTGCGCAACTGCAGCCCGGCGTCGTTCTGCTCCGGCCCATAGATCTTGTGCGGCGATGCCACGATCGTGCGGCCGTCGAGGATGTAGTCCTTGTACTCGGCCATGAAGTCGGCACCGGAACCTTCCAGACCCGTGGTGTCCAGCGGGCCCGGGCGGTCGAACATGCCGATCGCGTGCATCACCTTCTCGAGTGCGCCTTCGAAGCCCCAGCGGTGGTCGTGCGGGTAATAGTAGTGGGGCGAGATCACCACCGGCATTTCGGCGGCCTTGGCGGCGCGGAACAGCCGGCCAATGTTGGCGACGACGTTGTGCTCCATGACACTCTCGCCAACCGCGCCCCAGGCCACGCCGTTCGGGCTGAGGAAGTCGATCTGCGGGTCGACGACCAACAGCGCGGCGCGACCCTTTTCCAGTTCCATCGTCGCCGACGGCAGCGCCGGGTCTGCCGGCTCGGCATAGGCGTCGAGGCCGGCCGCGTCGGCCCGCCGCGCGGCCAGGCCGACGGCGGTGGCGGCTGCGCCAACCGCCATCCCGGTCGCGCTCGCTGTCAGGAATCCGCGCCGGCCCAGGCCGTCGGCGGGGCTGTCGTCGTGGTGGCGATGGGTGCAGGTGGTCATCGGTCGGTCTCCTGTCTCAGGGGCACACGGCCCGGTTGGGTGGAAGTTGGTCGGCTCCGTCTCTCCGAGGATTCAGAGTTGGAGATCGGAGAGACCGGGGTGGTCCGCCGGCCGCGGTCCCAGCGGCCAGCGGAAAAGGCGGTCGCTCTCGGCGATCGAAAGGTCGTTGATCGAGGCGCGTCGCACGGCCATCAGGCCGTCGGGGGCGAACTCCCAGTTCTCGTTGCCGTAGGCGCGGAACCATCCGCCGTCCGGTCGCCGCGCCTCGTAGGCGAAGCGCACCGCGATCCGCGCGCCGCCGAACGCCCACAGCTCCTTGATGAGCCGGTAGTCGAGCTCCTCCTGCCACTTGCGGGTGAGAAATGCTTCCACCTCGGCCCGGCCGTTGAGGAAGGCGACGCGGTTCCGCCAGGCCGTGTCCGCCGTATAGGCAGCGGCGACCCGGATGGGATCGCGGCTGTTCCATGCGTCCTCGGCGGCCCGCACCTTGGCGGCGGCGGCTGCCCGATCGAACGGCGGCAGGGGTGGTCGCGTCATCGGGGTTCTCCTATATGAACCGATCTGTTCGCTTTGATGTCTGGTAACTAAACCGATCTGTTCATATACGCAAGCAAAAAAATGACGCCCTGCGCGAAGAATCTTGCGTCCATCGCGTGAGGGAATTGATTTTGCTGTAAGAATCAGCTCACTCTTGCCGGATCGGTGTCCAGCCTGCATATACTGATCGGTTCATGAAGGAGGTTGCGTGCGTCCGAGCAAGCGAGACGAGCTGGTGCGCAAGGCGCTCGTCGTCTTCTACCGGGACGGGTTCCATGCCACGGGCATGGACCTCCTGGCCGCCGAGACCGGCATTTCGAAGACCACCATGTTCAAGCACTTCCGCACCAAGGAGGAATTGATCCTCGCTGCGCTGCGGCTGCGCGACCAGGACTTCCGCAGCTGGCTTTTCCGCCGGATGGAGCAGGCGGGGCCGCCCCGGGCCCAGTTGCTGGCGATGTTCGACGCGCTGGCGGAGTGGTTCGCCGCACCGGATTTCCGGTCCTGCATGTTCATCAAGGCGGCCTCGGAATATCCCGAGCCGGACCATCCCATCCATGCGCAGGCCGCCGAGCACAAGCGGTTGCTGTACCGGCAGGTGCGCGAGATTGCCGCCGAATCCGGCGCCGAGGATCCGGCGACGCTGGCGCGGGCGCTGCTGCTGCTGAAGGAAGGGGCGATCGTCACGGCCCACCTCGGCCACGAAACCGATCCCGCGGGCGACGCAAAGGCGGTCGCCGCCGCGCTGCTGGCCGCCCAATGCCGCCACGCGCACGGGCGGGATACCCCGTCGGGCTGAGCGTATTCGTGGCCGCCGCCGCGGGACCGGACGGAGGTGCCGTTGTCCGATTTGGGCCTGCGACATGGGGCTGCGGCAGGGGTGCGGGCCGGCAGCCGGTCCATCCCTCCGCGCGGCGGCCAGCGGGCATGGATGCGGTAAGGCCGAAATGACGATCCGCCGGTCGCGGCGTGCGCGCATTGACGGGCGCGGGGCGCAATGATTGTTTGTGCGCCGCTGCCGCCGGCAATGGCCGTCGCGGCGTTCGATGCAAATCGCCTGGCGCGGAACACGATTTTGAGCATCTGGGGCAAATTATTCGGCGCGGCCGCCGGCTTCGCCATCGGCGGCCCGCTCGGCGCCCTGTTCGGGGGCGTGGCCGGCCATGTCGCCGACGGGTTGCAGCGCCCCGGCGGGCAGGGCGGCGACACCCGCTTCGCCGAGGCCGAGGCGCCGCCGCGTGTGGCGCACGGCTATGACGGCCGCAGGGCGGCGCGCCCCGTCGCCTTCACCATCGCCGTGATCGCGCTGGGCGCCAAGCTGGCCAAGGCCGACGGCCTGGTCACCCGTGACGAGGTCGCCGCCTTCAAGCAGGTGTTCCACGTCCCGCCGGCCGAGGCCAAGAACGTCGGCCGCCTGTTCAACCTCGCCCGCCGCGATGCGCGCGGCTACGAGCCCTATGCGCGCCAGATCGCGCGCATGTTCCACGACAGCCCGGCGGTGCTGGAAGAATTGTTGAACGCGCTGTTCCACATCGCCAAGGCGGACGGCGTGGTCGGCGACGAGGAGCTGCACTTCCTGCGTTGCGTGGCCACCATCTTCGGCTTCGAACCGAGCCGGTTCGAGCGCATTCGTGCCGCCTGGCTCGGCGTGCCGGCCGACGACCCCTATGCCGTGCTCGGCGTCAAGCCGGACGCCGCCGACGACGCGATCAAGAGCGCCTATCGCCGACTGGTGCGCGAGAACCACCCCGACAAGCTGGTCGCCCAGGGCATGCCGGAAGACTTCATCGCGCTGGCGAACGAGACGCTGGCGAAGATCAACGACGCCTACGACCGCATCCGCAAGGAACGGGGCTTGAGCTAGCCGATGGCCCCGCCCCCCCTGCTTTCCCTGCGCGGCGTTTCGCTGACGCTGGGCGACAGCCGCCTGTTCGCCGGCGTCGACCTGCACCTGCAGCCGGGCGACAAGGCGGCGCTGGTCGGCCGCAACGGCGCCGGCAAGACCACGTTGTTCCGCCTGCTTACCGGCGCGCTGGCGCCGGACGCCGGCGATCGTTTCGCGCGGCCGGGCGTGCGAATCGGCGTGCTGTCGCAGGAGCCGCCGTCGCCCGGGCTGCAGACCGTCGCCGGCTACGCCGGCGCCGGCGAGGTCGCGGAGCCGCACGAGGTCGAGGCCGCACTGCACGGCCTCGGGCTCGATCCGGATCGGCTGGCGAACGCGCTGTCCGGCGGCGAACTGCGGCGCGCAGCACTGGCGCGTGCCCTGGTCGAAGGCGCCGACGTGCTGCTGCTCGACGAGCCGACCAACCACCTGGACATCGCCACCATCGAATGGCTGGAGCAGACGCTGAAGGCGTATCGCGGCGCCCTGCTGGTGGTCAGCCACGACCGCACTTTCCTGCGCGCCGTGACCAACCGGATGGTCTGGATCGACAGCCGCCAGCTGTTCGTGACCGACCGCGGCTTCGTCGCGTTCGAGGACTGGCAGGAAGAGGTGGCGCAGGCGCGCGAAGCCGAAGCCGCCCGCATGGACCAGCATCTGAAGGCGGAGGAGCGCTATCGCCTGCGCGGGGTGACCGCGCGGCGGCGACGCAATCAGCGCCGGCTCGCCCTGTTGGCCGAGCTGCGTGCCGCCGTTGCCGCAAGGCGCAGCGGGCTCGGCACCAGGACCACGATCGCGGCCACGGCCACCGGCGCCGGGCCGAAGCTGGTCGTCGAGGCGGAAGCTCTGGACAAGCGCTTTGCGGGGGCGCAGGGCGACGTGGTGATCGCCCGCGGCTTCTCCACCCGCATCCTGCGCGGCGACAGGGTCGGGGTGATCGGTGCCAACGGCGCCGGCAAGACCACGCTGGTGCGGCTGCTGATCGGCGAGGAGCGGCCGGACGCCGGCACGGTGCGCCGTGCCGAAGGGCTGAAGATCGCCTATTTCGATCAGCGGCGCGAGCAGCTCGACCCGCGTGCCACGCCGTGGAAGGTGCTGTGCCCCGACGGCGGCGACACCGTGTTCGTCGCTGGCAAGCCGAAGCACGTCGTGTCCTACCTCAAAGATTATCTGTTCGACGAGCGCGTCGCCAACGCCCAGGTCTCGACCCTGTCCGGCGGCGAGCGCGCCCGGCTGCTGCTGGCGCGCAAGCTGGCCGCGCCGGCCGACCTGCTGGTGCTCGACGAGCCGACCAACGACCTCGACATGGAGACGCTGGACGTGCTTGAGGAGGCGCTGGCCGACTATGCCGGCACCCTGATTCTGGTCAGCCACGACCGCGATTTCCTCGACCGGCTGGTCACCTCGACCATTGCGGTCGAAGGCGACGGCCGGATCGACGAGTATCCCGGCGGCTACACCGACTATCTGAGCCAGCGGCAGGCGGCCGTGCCGCTTGCTGTCGCCACGGGCAGGCCGAAGGCGGAGGAGACGCGCCCGCGTCAGGCTGCGGCCAAACTGTCGTACAAGGAACAGCGCGAGCTGGACGGCCTGCCGGAGCAGATCGATGCGCTGACGGCCAAGCTGGCCGCCCTGCAGCAGGAGATGGCCGACCCGGCTCTGTTCGGCCGCGACCAGGCCCGCTATCGCACACTGGTGGACGCCATGACCGCGACCGGCGAGGCGCTGCAGCGCAGCGAGACGCGCTGGGTGGAGCTGGAGGAAAAGCGCGAGCGGCTGGCCGCCGAGCGGGCGGGGGGCTAGTGCGTCCGGTCGACCTTCTGTTCCTGCTCGGCGTGATCGTGATCTGGGGCAGCAACTTCGCCGTCGCCAAGATCGGCTTCGCCGTCTTTCCGCCGCTGCTGCTGATGACGCTGCGCTTCGCGCTGGTCGCCGCGCTGCTGGTCCCGTTCTACCGGCTGCCGCGCCGGCATCTGCGTCCGATCCTGATCCTCTCGGTGACGCTGGGCAGCTTTCACTTCGGCTGCATGTTCTATGGCGTCACCCATGTCGAGGCCGGCACCGCGTCGCTGCTGACCCAGTTCCAGGTTCCGTTCTCCGCCGTGCTGGCGGCGGTGTTCCTGGACGACCGGATCGGCTGGCGCCGGGCCGCCGGCATGGCGGTCGCCTTCGCCGGGCTGTTGGTGATCGGCGGCGCGCCGGAGGTGGCCGGCAACCTGTTCCACGTCGCGCTGGTGCTGGCGGCATCGCTGTCCTGGGCGCTGGGTGCCTTCCAGATCAAGCGGATGGCGCTGCGCAGCGGCGAGCCGATCGCCGGCCAGACGCTGAACTGCTGGATCGCGGTCTTCGCCCTGCCGCAGATGCTGGCGATCTCGCTGCTGCTGGAGGACGGCCAGTGGCAGGCGCTGACCGCGCCCGACTGGCGCGGCTGGTTCGCGGCCGTCTACATGGCCGTCGCGGTCGTCATCGTCGGCTACGGCTACTGGTACCGCATGCTGGGCCGCTATGCGCTGAACCAGGTCATGCCGACCATGCTGCTGGTGCCGGTGGTCAGCATCACCACCGGGGTGATTTTCCTGGGCGAGGCGATCACCTGGCGCACGCTGGTCGGCGGCGGGTTGATTATCGTCGGCGTCGCGGTGATCCTGATCCGCCGGCCGCGCACCACCGCGCCGATGCCGACCACCACCGCCTGACCGGATGATGCGCATCGTCGAGACTCCGTCGCCCAACCACGGCCCCCGCCCCGACGGGGTGGCGATCGACATGCTGGTGTTGCACTACACCGGGATGCAGACCGGCGCGGGCGCCCTGGCGCGGCTGTGCGATCCCGTCGCCGAGGTCAGCGCGCACTACACCGTCGACATGGACGGCACGGTCCACGCGCATGTGGCGGAGGAACGCCGGGCGTGGCAGGCCGGCCCCTCGCACTGGCGCGGGCGGCCCGACGTGAACAGCCGCTCGATCGGGATCGAGATCGTCAACACCGGCCACGACTGGGGCCTGGCGCCGTTCCCCGCCGGTCAGATCGCGGCGGTGATCGCGCTTAGCCGCGGGATCCTGGCACGTCATGCGATCCAGGCGCGGCAGGTGGTTGCCCATTCCGATATCGCGCCGAACCGCAAGGCCGACCCGGGCGAGCTGTTTCCCTGGCGCCGGCTCGCCGCCGCCGGAGTCGGCCTCTGGCCGGGCCCCGAGGCGCCGGCTCCCGGCGTCGAGGTCGCCGATGCCCTGGTCGAGATCGGCTACGGCGTCGGCGAATACGGCTTCGAGCCGTGCTTGCGCGCGTTCCAGCGCCGCTGGCGCCCGGCGCGCATCGACGGACTGGTCGATGCGCAGACCGCGCGGCTTGCCGCACAGGTCTTGCACTTGGCACGCACCGCTCCCTAGATAGGGACTGCGCCAGACGGTCGGATGGTCGCCTTGCCGCAATGGGGCAACCCGCGGCGGGGAGGAAAGTCCGGGCTCCATGGAGACACGGTGCCGGGTAACGCCCGGCGGGGGCGACCCCAGGGAAAGTGCCACAGAAAGCAAACCGCCGCGCCGGCTCAGGCCCGCGCGGCAAGGGTGAAAGGGTGGGGTAAGAGCCCACCGCGGCCCCGGCGACGGGGACGGCATGGTAAACCCCACCGGGAGCAAGACCAGATAGGGGTGCGGCGGACGGGCCGGCGGGGAGACCCGCTTCCGTCCAGGCGGGTCTCCGCGTCGACACCCGGGTAGGTCGCGCGAGGCGCACGGCAACGTGCGTCCCAGATGAATGGCCATCCCCCCGTCCCTCGGGGCGGGCGGACAGAACCCGGCTTACAGACCGTCTGGCGCTTTTGGCTTCCGTTTCGACGCGGGCTTGCGGGCCGGGGCCGATCCGGCGGCGGGGATCGAAGCGCCCATCACCATGTCGGGCCCGACGGCGGCGATGTCGGGCACGCCGAGCTGGCCCAGCGCCAGGTCCAGCTCGCGCCGCAGGATGTCGAACGCGCGCGCCACCCCCGTGTCGCAGCCGGCACCGGCGCCATAGGCGAAGGCGCGGCCGAACAGCGCCATCGTCGCACCCAGCGCGCGGGCGCGGATGACGTCCTCGCCGCGGCGCAGGCCGCTGTCGATCAGCAGCGGCACCTTGCCGCCGATCGCGGCCGCCACAAGCGGCAGCGATTCGATCGAGCCGGGGGCGTAGGCCGCCTGCCGGCCGCCGTGGTTGGACACCATCACGCCGTCGCAGCCTGCCTCGACGCAGCGCACCGCGTCCTCCGGCGCCTGGATACCCTTGACCACCAGCTTGCCCGGCCAGCGGTCGCGCAGCCGCTTCAGGTCGTCCCAGGCGAAGCGGCCGGTGATGATGCCGGCCTGGAACTGGGCCAGCGCCTGCACGTCGGTGGCGCCGTGGTAGCGCTTCAGGCTCTCGAAATTGGGCGGGCCGGCCCGGCGCGTCGCCAGCGACCAGCCGGGCCGGCTGACCAGCTGGGCGACGATGTCGGGCGTCATCCGGAACGGCACCTTGAAGCCGTTGCGCTGGTCGCGGTCGCGCTTGGCGCGCACCGGCACGTCGACGGTCAGCAGCATGACCTCGAAGCCGGCGGCCTTGCCGCGGGCGATCAGATCGTCGGTCATCGTCGACTGGTCGGCAATGTAGAGTTGCAGCCAGCCATAGCCTTCAGCCGCCTCGGCCAGCGCCTCCAGTTCCGTCGAGGCGTTGGTGCTGGTGCCGTAGGGGATGCGCTCGCGCGCCGCCAACCGGGCCAACGCCAGGTCGGTGCCCGGCCACATCAGGTTGAGCAGACCCATCGGCGCGATGCCGAACGGCGCGGCATAGCTGCGGCCGAACAGCGTCGTCTCCAGCCGGCGCGCCGACACGTCGACCAGATAGCGCGGCGTCAGGCGAATGTCGGTGAATGCCGCGCTGTTGCGCCGGAGCCCGTCTTCCCCCTCCGCGCCGCCGTCGATGAAATCGAAGGCGAAACGCGGGACGCGCCGCCGCGCGAGCAGCCTGAGGTCCTCGATCGAAGCGGCGCGCGTCAGATCCACGTCAATTCTCCGGTTTCGCCCTATGTTGGCCTGGAACGTCATTCTCGGCGGCTATCGCATCGCTGGCAATCGCCGCCGCCACCCGCCTTCGTCGGATCGGCGATCGGCCGCAGCTTGGAGCCCTGACATGCAATTCGAATCCGCCCTGATCGTCGGCGCCGGCCCGGGGCTCAGCGCCTCGCTGGCCCGCCTGTTCGCCGCGGAAGGCCTGAGGGTCGGACTGGCGGCGCGCCATACCGACAAGCTGGCCGACCTCTGTGCCGAGACCGGCGCGCGCGCCTTCGTCTGCGACGTCTCCGAGGCGGAATCGGTCGAGGCGCTGTTCGCGTCGCACACCGAGGCCCTGGGTGCGCCCGACCTGGTGGTGTTCAACGCCAGCGGCAGGGTGCGCGGCGCGGTGACGGACCTCGATCCGGGCGCGGTGTGGGATGCGCTGCAGATCACGGCGTTCGGCAGCTTCCTGGTGGCGCAGGCGGCGACGCGGGCGATGCTGCAGCGCGGACACGGCGCGCTGCTGTTCACCGGCGCCAGCGCCAGCGTGAAGGGCTTCGCCAACTCGTCGTCCTTCGCCATGGGCAAGTTCGGCCAGCGCGGGCTGGCCCAGGCATTGGCGCGCGAGCTGGCGCCGCACAACATCCATGTCGCTCATTTCGTCATCGACGGCGCGATCCGGTCGCCGCGGCTGCAGACCATCGGCGACCAGCCCGACAGCACGCTCGACCCGGACGCGATCGCGCGGACCTACTGGGCGGTGGCGACCCAGCCGCGCAGCGCCTGGACCTGGGAGATCGAACTGCGGCCCTGGGTCGAGAAATTCTGAGCCGGCCGCCTCAACCGGCCAGGTGACGCACGAAGAAGTCCAGCGTGCGGGCGCGCGCCGTTCGCGCGCTGTCGGCGTGATAGTCGGCCCGGGCGTCGCAGCCGAAACCATGGCCGGCGGGATAGCTGTGCACCGGCACGTCGGGATGGGCGGCGGCGATCGCCGCCACGTGGTCCGGCGGAATCATCGCGTCCTTCTCGCCGAAGTGCAGCATCACCGGCACCTGCGGCGTCTCGGCCCTGAAATCGTGGATCTGGCCGCCGTAGTAGCCGACCGCCGCTGCGACGGTGCCGCCCATGCGGCAGGCGGTGAGCCAGGCAAGCGATCCGCCCCAGCAATAGCCGACGATGCCGACGCGCCCGCCGATGGCGGCGATGTGCGCCGCGGCCGCGATGTCGCGCAGCGGGTCGTCCCAGCCGATCTGCCCGCGCAGGGCGCGCCCGGCCGCTACGCCCTCGGCGTCGTAGCCCAGCTCGACCTCACGCTCGACCCGGTCGAACAGCGCCGGCGCCACGGCCAGTATGCCGTCGGCGGCGAAGCCGTCGCACAGGCCGCGGATGTGCGGATTGACGCCGAAGATCTCCTGCACCACCACCAGGCCGAAGCGCGGGGTGCCGGTCGGCTCGGCCAGATAGGCCTGGAAGCCATGGCCGTCGCCCGCCGTCAGGTTGACCGTCTTGCCCATTGCCCGCCCCTCCTGCGCTGCCAGGAGGCGCAGTGTGCGCGCGCCTGCGCGCAGGTCAAGCGGTCTGTCGCGCGACGTCCGGCGGGCCTATCGGCTGCCGTCGCCCGGGTCAGGCGGCGGCCTCTTCCGGCTCCTCCAAAGCGGCATCGTCGCCGGCTGCTGCCTCGTCCATCAGCAACAGCTCGTCCTCGTCGACGTCGATCACGTCCTGCAGCAGGGCGGAGATCTCGTCGGAGATGTCCTCGTCGTCGCCGCCGGCTTCGGCATCCAGGCCGGCCGCCAGCAACGCGTTGGCCGCAGCCTCGACGCGCTGCAGCAGGTCGCTGGGCGAGCTGGGCTCGATCTCGGCCTCGGTCTCGTCGGGCGCGTCGTCCAGCTCGACGATGTTCGCGGACTGCAGCGCAGGGCTGCCGGCCGCGTCGTCGTCTTCGAACTCGATCGTCTCGTCGTCCGCGCCGGCCGGCTCCTCGATCATCACGTCGCCGCCGTGCGCCAGTAGCGAATCCTCTTCGGCCTCGTCTGCCAGGTCCAGCGCCTCGGCGTCCTCGCCGAAGGCTGCGCTGTCCTCGTCGGCGGCGTCGGCGATCTCGGCGGCCGGGTCTTCGTCCTCGGCCATCGCCGCCGCCGCGTCGTCCATGCCGTCGGCGACGAGCTCTTCGCCCGCCTCCGGCTCGTCGTCGGCCATCGAATCCGCCGCGAGCTCCGCATCGTCGGCATCGGCCGCGAGCATAACGTCCGCGGCGTCTGCATTGTCGGCCGCCGCGGCGACATCGCATTCGGCCTCGTCGGCCTCCGCGAGCATAACGTCCGCGTCGTCCGCATCGCCGGCGGCCGGAGCGGGCTTGTCGCCCATCAGCCGGCCGACGCGCCCTTCCAGGTCGCGCATGGTCTGGCCCATCACGCTCTGGCTGCCGGCCTCGATGGCGTGCAACAGGCTGTGCAGCATCGACTTCAGGTTGCCGTTCTCTTGCTCGTACTGGCCCAGACGCCCGTTCAGCGCGGCGATCTCGCGCTGCTGGTCGGTGTGGACCAGTTCCATCTTGCTGACCAGGCCGGTCAGCCGCTCGCTGTAGGTCCTGCTCTGGGCCGCGATCAACCCGAACTGCTCCTCGGCAGCCTCAACCCGCTTGCGCAGTTCGTCCAGTCCAGACATCGCGTGCACTCCAAGCAAATATTCGCCCGGAACGATAGCGGGGGAGCGTTGCGACGCGGTTAACCGCGCGGTCGATCGGCCCTGCCGGGCTGCCCCGGCAGGGCGGGCGGCGGCGATCTGCAGCGATCCGGCTCAGGCGCGCCGACGCAACCAGTGGTCGATCGAGACGAGGCCGGGGCCGAAGCGAAGCAGGATCGCCAGCGCGGCCATGAACACGAAGTGCTCGATGTTGTGATAGTCGCGGATCGCGGCGGCCAGCACGAACTGGATCAGGATCGTCATGGCCAGCAACGGCACGCTGGCCAGCCGCGTCAGCAGGCCGATCAGGATCAGCACCGGGCAGATCAGCTCGAAGGCGGTGGCGAGGAAGGCCATGATTTCCGGCGGCAGGAACGACACCGGCCCGTAGCCCCATTCGTCGTTGGCGAACAGGTCCACCGTGCCGCCGAAATTGTCGATCTTGGCCAGGCCGGAGCGGAAGAAAATGTAGAAGACGTAAACGCGAAGGCCGAGCAGGATCACCGGCTCCGCAATTGCGCCGACCAGATCGTCGACCCGCCGGTAGAGAGCGGCCAGGCCGCCGTCGTGCCGGCCGCGTGCGCGGCCGGCCTCAGTCGTTGTCGCCATCTTCTTGTTCCCCAGGGTGTGCGTGGATGTGCGAGAAGGCGGCCAGTCCCGGCAGCTCGCGCAGGGCCCGGCCGAGGTCGAGGCCGTCATCGGCCGCGACGGCTTCCTCGACCGCTTCGCCGAGGCACCGGCCGGCGGCCAGCGCGGCGACCAGGGCATACTGGCCCGGCGACACCGGTGTGACCGTTGCAGAACTTTCCGGACGCGCGATCAGCGTATGGCTCGGCCCTTCGGCCGTCGACGCCAGTCGGCGCGCCGCGGGCCCGTCCTGGATCGCGCGCGACCAGACGGCAAAGCCGGCCGTCGGCGCAGCGCAGAGCCGCAGCGCCGGATGCGGCCGCAGCACGAGTCCGGGCAGCTGCGCCGCCGGCACCGCCTGCAGCGCTGCCGCCGTCAGCACCGGCGCATCGGCCGCATGGAACGCCTGCTTCTGTGCCCATTCGATCGCGGCGACGGCCTCGACCAGCTGCGGGTCGAGATCCGGGGCCGCGGCGGCCGCCGCCGCGCCGAACCCGTCGCCATATGCAAGCAGCGCGGCGCCGGCCGGCGGCCGGGCGCGAACATGGTCCAGCGCGGCGCTGCGGAAGGCGTCCGGGCCCAGCAGACCGTGCAGGGCGGGATAGGCGTTTGCCAGCACCTGGGTCAGCGAGCGGGCGACCGTGTTGAAGTGGACGAACAGGCGGCGGTCCGGCGCGATGCCGTCGGCGACGATCCGCTCCAGCACAGGCGATCCGCCGGGCGCAAACAGGCCGGCGGCGAAGTCGCGTTGCAACTCACGCAACATGGCGGACCTCCCGGGTCGCTGCCCGGGCGAGGCGGTCGATCGCGGCCTGGGCGCCGGCGGCCTCGTCGACAAGCCGCTGCAGCGGCGGGATCGCCTGGTCCCATTCCAGCAGCACCGGAACCGGGCCGCAGCGCCGCAGCGCGCGGTCGAGCAGGTCCCAGACCGCGGTCGGCGGCGCCGACGCGTGATCGTCGATGCGCAACGCGGCGCCGTCTATCTCGAGCGTGCTGTGGCCGGCGATGTGGATCTCGCCGACCGTCGCCGGGTCGATCGCATCGAGATAAGCGGCGGCGTCATAGCCGTGATTCAGGCAGGACACGACGATGTTGTTGACGTCGAGCAGCAATCCGCAGCCGGTGCGCCGCGGCAGCTCGGCCATGAACTCCCACTCGGGAATGGTCGACTCCGCGAAGCGCAGATAGGTCGACGGATTCTCCATCAGCAGCGGCCGACCCAAGGCATCCTGCGCGATCGCGATGTTGCGGCACAGAACGTCAAGCGCCTCCTCGGTGTAGGGCAGCGGCAGCAGGTCGTTCAGATAGACGCCGCCGCTGCCCGCCCAGGCGGCGTGCTCCGAGACCAGGCCCGGCTGGTAGCGCTCAGCAACGGCCGCGACCTTGCGCAGGTGGCCAGGGTCAGGCCGCTCGGCCGAGCCCAGCGACAGGCCGACGCCGTGCAGGCTGACCGGATGGTTGCGCCGGACGCGGTCGAGCAGACGCAGCGGCGCCCCGCCGTCGCCGAAAAAGTTCTCGGAGTGGACTTCGACCCAGGAAACCGCGGGCGCGGTCTGGGCGAACGCCTCCAGGTGCACGTGCCGCAGGCCCACGCCCGCCGCGGCAGGGATGGTGGAAGGTGTCACTGGGCCGTCCGCGCCGGTGGCGGGACAGGTGGCATGCCGAAGAATGCGGCACGCCGCCCGCGCAGTCGGCTCAGCTCTCGATCATCTTTTCGTTGATGCCGTCGCCGCCTTCGAGGCTGCCGCCCATCGCCAGGCAGTCGCCCTGCTCGGCGGTCTTCCACTCGTCGAAGGAATAGTCGACGGTCGACTGGCCGGCGCAGCTGTGGGTGCCCGCGACGTTGGCGCAGTCGTTCTCGCCCGCCTTGGCGATGCCGTAGCACTTCACCGTCTCGGCCTGCGCGGGCGCGACGAACGTTGCCGCGGCGAAGGCGCCGCTGGCGAGGGCGGCCAGAGCCAGCGCGCTGGTCTTTGCCTTGGTCATCGATCTGTCTCCTGTGCGGTCGTTCGAGTAATCGATCATGGACCGTTCTTTGCTGCCGGCCCGTTGCACAGTATTTGTTCCCATAGCTAACGAATGCACCGCAATTCGGCGCACGTTGCATAACAACGGTGTGAGTCCGGCGTGACGTCGCCGCGGTGCCGCGCAGGCGGGGTCAGGCGTCGGCCCGCTCGGCGAAGTGGCAGGCGACGCGGCGGCCGGAAACCTCGCGCAGCGCCGGCTGTTCCTCGGCGCACACGGCGGCGGCGAGCGGACAGCGGGTGCGGAACACGCAGCCCGAGGGCGGGTCGAGCGGCGACGGCAGCTCGCCGGTCAGCGGCACGCGTTCGGCCCGGTTCTCCGGGTCGACGGCGGGCGTCGCGGCAAGCAGCGCACGGGTGTAGGGATGCAGCGGGCGCGCGAACACGGTGCGCGCCGGACCCTGCTCGACGGTGCGGCCGAGATAGAGCACCAGCACCTCATGGGCGACGTGGCGGACGACGCTGAGATCGTGGCTGATGAACAGATAGGCCAGGCCGAATTCCTCCTGGACGTCCTTCATCAGGTTGAGCACCTGCGCCTGCACCGAGACGTCGAGGGCGGAAACGGGCTCGTCGGCGACCACCAGCTTGGGCTCCAGCATCAACGCGCGGGCGATCGCGATCCGCTGGCGCTGGCCGCCGGAGAACATGTGGGGATAGCGGGCGTGGTGCTCCGGGCGCAGTCCGACCTTGCCCATGATCTCGATTGCCCGCTCCCGCCGCCTTGCCGCCGGCCAGTCGGTGTTGATGACCAGCACCTCCTCCAGCGCGGCACCGACCTTGCGGCGCGGGTTGAGCGAGCCGAACGGGTTCTGGAACACCATCTGCACCTTGCGGCGGATGTCCGCCGCCTGCTGCAGGGTGGGGCGCACGGCGTCGATACCGTCGATCGCCAGGCTGCCGGACGTCGGCGGCTCGATGCGGGTGACCAGACGGGCGAGGGTGGACTTGCCCGACCCGCTCTCTCCGACCACCGCCAGCGTGCGTCCGGCGGCGAGGTCGAAGTCGACGCCGTCGACCGCCTTCAACAGGCCGGCGCGGCTGAACACGCCGCCGCCGACCGGATAGTGACGGCAGAGACCGCGTGCGCTGACCAGCATGCCGGCCGCCGGCGCCTCCGCCATCGCCGCCGTCATGCCGCCAACGGTGCCGGCACGGGATGGAAACAGCGCACGTGACGCGCGGCGGGGCCGTCGCCGTGCGCCATCGGCGGCCGGGCGGCGCGGCATGCGGCATCGACGCGGCTGCAGCGCGGACTGAACAGGCAGCCGTCTGGCCGGTCGTAAGCGCCGGGGACGACGCCGGGAATGGTCGGCAGCCGGTCGCGGCCGGCGCTGCGCTCGGGCAGCGCCTCCAGCAGGGCGGCGGCATAGGGATGGCGCGGGCCGTCGAACAGCTGCCGGGCCCCGGCCACCTCCACCACCTGTCCGGCATACATCACCGCGACGCGGTCCGCCGCCTCGGCGACCACGCCCATGTCGTGCGTGATCAGCACCAGCGCCATGTCGCCGGCGGCCTGCAGCCGCCGCAGCAGGTCGATGATCTGGGCCTGGATGGTGACATCGAGCGCGGTGGTGGGCTCGTCCGCGATCAGCAGGCGCGGGCTGCACGCAATCGCCATCGCGATCATCACCCGCTGGCACATGCCGCCGGAAAGCTGATGCGGAAACGCGCGCAGGCGCTCCCCGGCCGCCGGAATGCCGACCTGGTCCAACAGTTCCGTCGCCCGCTCGCGCCGCCAGCGCCGCGTGCCGCCGATATGCGCCTTCAGCGCCTCGGTCAGCTGGAAGCCGACCGTGAAGCATGGATTGAGGCTGGTCATCGGCTCCTGGAAGATCATCGCCACGTCCTTGCCGACGATGCGTCGGCGACGGCGGGGCGACAGCCCGCGCAGGTCGATGCCGTCGAAGGTCAGCCGGTCGGCGGTGACCTCGCCGGGAAACGGGATCAGTCCCATTACCGCCAGCATCGTCACCGACTTTCCGGACCCGCTCTCGCCGACCACGCCCAGCACCTCGCCGGTCTCGACGTCGAGGTCGACGCCCTCGACCGCGGCGAACACGCCGTCTGCGAACGGGAAGCGGACCGACAGATTCCTGATTTCCAGCAACGCCATGGCGGCACGCTAGCCCAGGCCCGACGCGGTTGGCTAGCGCGCTATCCGTGCCGGCCGGTCCGGCCGTTGCCCGCGCGGCGGTGGGAACAACCGTGTCGCGGCCGCGCTCAGACGCCCTCGACCCGCACAGCGGAGGTCGCGCTCATGCGCAGCCGGTCGGCCTGGTCGGAGCCCAGCGTCTGCTCCACCGCCCAGACCGTACTCATGATGTGCTGGAGCACATAGGGCGACTGCGCCGCGCCTGTGCGCGAGACCGCCTCGCGCAGCCGCTCCGCGCTGCGCCCGGCCGCGGTCGAGGCGCGCAGCTTGCAGGCATCCAGCGCGCCGTTGAGACCGAACAGCCGTTGTTTGTCGCGCAGCGAGCTCGACAGGTCGACGACCACCTCGATCCGCCGCAATGCCTTCAGGCTGGGCGCGGCATTGAGATTCGTGATCATCCCCTGCGCGTCCTTGGTGAACGGGTCTGCGCAGCTGGGGAACGCATCGGCCACGAAACTGTCCAGCCGCTCCAGCACGCCGGTGCGGATCGCCTCCGCCACCTCGCGATTGATCTGGCTCACGCGCATGGTGACGCCGCCGTCCTGGCGCAGCGGCAGCGATAGGATGCCGCAGTCGATGGCATCGACGTAGCGGTCGATCGCATTGGACAGTGCCGGCGAACCGTCGAAGCTATCCGCGGCCTCAACGATCGCGGCGCCGAGCTTGCCAACCCGCACCAGCAAGGCATCGACGATGCTGCGCATCTCGTCCTGGTCGGTCACCGACGGACCGTGATGGGCCGTCAGGTGGCGCAGCGTCTGCACGATCTCGCAGGGCTCGGTCAGGTTCTGCATCACCAGGTGCAGCGCGCCGACGGCCGCCAACGGATAGCCCGACCTGGCCATCTCTTCCAGGCTGGCGCCGATGGCGCGCATGTTGTCGATGGTCAGCCAGGTGATCGGTGGCCGCGGCAGCGCGCCCATCAGCGCATAGATCTGCGGTATCATCACCATCAGCGTCGCCGCATAGGTCTGCGCCGCGTCGAACTCCGGCACGTCGACCGGAACCGGCATGTCGTCGTCACCGCGTCCTTCCCGGTTCCAGCGCAGCCATTCCACCAGCATCAGGTGCACCGTCTTGCGCAGCTCGAAGATCTCGACCTCGAACTGCTCCGGGTCGTCGACCGCAGCGAGTACAGCCTCGAACCGGGCCACATCGCGTGCCGACCAGGTCCTGCGCAGATAGCGGGCCAGGTCGTGGGCGGTCTCGTGCGCGATCTCGCCCGGGCCTGCCGCCTGGCCGGCCTCGCGCACCAGCTTGCGAAACGGCCAGCACAGGATGCGCACCAGGACGGCAGCCTCGTCGTCCGTCTCGACGATGGCTTCGCGCAGGCCCCCAGCAGGGTTGCTCGGCTGCAACCGCGCGATCTTGGACCGCAGTCGAGCGGGTCGCGCCGCATTCGCGCCGGCATCGTTGGCGACCCTGTTGCGCTGGAATTTCAGCATGTCGCTGGGTGCGAGCACCGGCAGCAGCGATTCGATGAAACCGATCCGCGCCCGCATCTCGTGCCGGTCGCGCAGTGCGGCCGCGGCACGCCAGCTGACCGTCGCCGCATACCAGATCTGCACTGCGGTCGTGGCGAAGGCGGCCACCTGGCGCAGGCGCGGCGCGCTGGTCTGCCAGGATCGCACCACAGTCAACGCGTCGCCGCATTCGTTGTCGATCCGCCCGATCTGAGACCGGATCAGGTCCATGATCGCATCGCCGGCCGCCAGGCACCGCTTCGCCGAGCCGACATATTCCGGATGGTCGTTGCTGGCCCATTCGCCCATCACCGACAGCATGGCGCGCAACTCGCTCAGCTGCTGGCGGACCGGGCCGCGCAGGTCTTTCTCGCTGGTGCCGAGCAGGCAGAGCTGCGACGCCCAGGCGTCGAGGCATTCGATCAAGGCATCGGGCGCCAGATCGATCCGCTCGGCGAGCCCGCGCAGCGCGGCAAGGTTGGCCTCGTCGTGCAGGCTTTCGGGCGTGAGTCCCTCGATCGGGCGGCCGATCTTGATCGCCACGGTTTGGACCAGGTGACAGAAGATGGCCTGCCGCCGGCGTGTGTCGGCCGCGGCGTCCTTGACCGCCTGTTCGGCGGCGCCGGGGCCGCACAGGCCAAGCTGCCGCACTTCCAGAGCCTTCTGCCGCACGATGATCGGGTCGGTGTGCAGGATGCTGGCCAGGGATTCGTGCAACGCGCGGTCATAGACCGTCATGTTGATCAGGTCCGGCAGCATCGGCCACGGCACCACATAGTAGCCGTGGCCGCCGGACAGCGCCGGCACCAGCGCCGTCGGCCGTCCTTCATCGTCCAGCCGCAGCCGGGCGATCATCAGGTGCGGCGACGAGAAGGGGACGTAGACGCCGCCGCGCAGCAGCGAAGGGGGCGCCGCATTGACGAAGGTGTCGTTCAGTTTGCGCGCTAAGACGGCCAACGTCCTGTTTCCCCTGAACGGCGGCAGCGGCCGTTCTGGCCGTGCCCGGTCGGTGCCGCCTTCCTGGGGCGCCGACTCCTACGCTAGCGGAGCCGGCTTAGGGTCGGGTTAAGTCGGTTAACGCGCCCGGCGAGAAATTGTTCGAATTTGAGGTATCTCGGTTCGTCAGGGACTTTGGCCTACTGTCCCTGGTTGTCGAGGAAACTGCGGGCCTCGGTGCGCACGAAGGCCAGCAGGTTGACGCCATAGCGGTCGGCCTGCGTTTCGGTGACGCCCGTCGCCAGATAGGCCCAGCGCGCCTCGCGGAACTGGTTGCGGCAGGCGTCGATGCCGACCTCGACCGCCTCGTCGTGGGCGGTGCCCGCCTCGGCCGACTGCGCCGCGCGGCCGACGACGCAGTTCAGATAGGTCTGCGCCTTCTGGTCGGCCTCGCCGGTGTCGGCTTCCGCCGTCGCCAGGGCCGGTGCCGCCGCCGCGCTTGCCGCAGCGTCCGCCGGTGCGGGCGCCACGGCGGCTGCCGGTGCCGCATCGGTGCCGGCGGCCGGTTCCAGGGTCTCGACCTGAGCCGGCGCGGCCGCGCTCGGCACCTGATCGGCGTCGGTGCCGGTGGTGTTGCAGGCGGCCAACAGGACGGCCAGGCCGATGGACAGGTGACGACGCGTCATGATTCCCCCGAAACATGCTTCGAGCCGGTCGCGCGCCGGGCGGGCGCGCCGATGGGCCGATCCGGCGTCCAGTGTGGCAAAGCCGCCCGGCGGGGGCAACATCATCCCGCCCGCTCCAGCACGTAGGCGAGCAGCAGCGGCAGCGAGGCGAAGGACACGATGGTCGAGATCAGCACCATTCCGGCCACGTCCTCCGGCGCCCGCGCATAGCGCTGCGCGAAAAGGTAGTTGAACACGGCGACCGGCATCGTCGTCTCGATGATCAGCACGCCGCCCTCGCGATAGCCCAGGTCGAAGGCCCAGGCGATGGCGAGGCCGACCCCGAAACCGATGACGAGCCTGAGGAGGGCCAGCAGCACGCTGCGCGGCAGGTTGCGCAAACCCAGGCTGGCCAGCGAGACGCCGAGCGTGATCAGCATCAGCGGGATGGTGACCTGGCCGACCAGCCCGATGGTCCGCGTCGCCCACAGCGGCAGGTCCGTGCCGGTGGCGATCACCGCGACGCTGGCCGCCACCGCCCAGATGATCGGCGTCCGCAACAGCCTGCCGACGGACCAGGTGCCCGAGGCCAGCGCGACGCCGACGGTGAAGTTCAGGATGGCGGCGACGGCGAAATAGGCGATGGCGAGCGCCAGCCCTTCCTGGCCGAAGGCGAACAGGCACAGCGGCAGGCCCATGTTGCCGGAGTTGGAGAAGGCGAGCGACGGCAGGTACGACGAAAACGGCAGGCGCAGGGCGTACAGCACGATCGCGCCGACCGCCAGCATCGCCCCGATCGCGGCGATGCTGGCCAGCGCCATATCGGCCATCCGGTCGATCAGGCCGGACACGCCTTCGGCCTGGCCGATCAGGGTCGAGAAGATCAGCGCCGGCGCGCCCAGTGTCGTCGCCAGGTTGGTGACGAAGCCGGTGTCGTAGGGCACCTTCAGCTTGACCCAGCCGAAGCCGATGCCGGCGCAGATCAGGACCGGCGCGATGATCGCGAAGATTTCGGCGGACATCGGGGGCGGCCGGGCTCGCCTACTTGCCCGCCGGGGCGGCCGCCGGCGGCGGCACCAGGCGCAACAGGGTGATGCGGTTGTGCTGCCGGCGCAGCACCTCCACCGCGAATCCCTCGACGTCGAAGCGCTGGCCCGGCTTGGGAATGCGCCGGGCGACGTGCATCAGCAGTCCGGCGATGGTCGATGCCTCCTCGTCGGGCAGCGACCAGCCGAACTCGCGATTCAGGTCGCGCACGGTGGTGGTGCCGGCGACGATGAAGCTGCCGTCGGGTTGCGCGCGCACGCCGGTCACATGCGGGTCGTGCTCGTCGTCGATCTCGCCGACGATCTCCTCGATGATGTCCTCCAGCGTCACCACACCCATCAGCGAACCGTATTCGTCGACCACCAGCGCGAAATGCTCGCGCCGGCGGCGGAACATCTGCAGCTGATGGAACAGCGAGGTCGATTCCGGGATGAACCAGGGCTTGCCGGCGACCGCCTCGATCTGCTCGCGGCCGACCGTGCCCTCGGCCTGGCGGACCAGCCGCAGCAGGTCCTTGGCGTGGATCACGCCGATGATGTTGTCAGGTTCGTCGCGCCACAGCGGCAGGCGCGAATAGGGGCTGCCGAGCACCAGATCGATGATGCGGTCCGGGTCCAGGTCGGCATCGATGGTGACCACGTCGCTGCGGTGGGTCATCACGTCGGAGACGTCGAGCTCGGCCAGGTCCATGATGCCGCGCAGCATCGCCTGCTTGTCGTCGGCCGCGGCGTGGGCGCCGTGCAGCTCGATCACACCGCGCAGCTCCTCCTCGATCTCCGACGAGGTCATGGTGCGCGAGATGGTGACGCCGAACGCGCTGAGCGTGGCGCGCACCACCGCCTGAATCGTGATCACGGCGGGGCCGAGCACGTTGACGATCACCAGCAGCACCGGCGCGACCATCAGCGCCAGCCGGTCGGCATGGTTGATCGCATAGCTCTTCGGCATCACCTCGGCGAAGATCAGCACCAGCAGGGTCATCACCACGGTGGCGTAGGCCACGCCCGGCTCGCCGAACGCACCGATCAGCACGCTGGTCGCCAGCGCCGACGCCAGGATGTTGACCAGGTTGTTGCCCAGCAGCACCGCACCGATCATCCGCTCCTTGCGCGCCAGCAACTCGTTGACCGCCCGGGCCGCCTTGCTGCCCTGCTGGGCCAGCCGGTGCATGCGGGCGCGCGACGCCGCGGTCATCGCCGTCTCGGACGCCGAGAAGAAGGCGGACAGCACCAGCAGCACGAAAATGGCGATGATGATGTAGGCCATGTGCCGCTGCGGTCAGGCCGCCTCCGCGCTGTCCTCTAGGACGGCACGCACCGCCTCGACCGACACGTCGCTGCGGACCTCGGCCTGGCCGATGGCGCGCGCCAGGATGAAGGTGATGCGCCCGTCGCGCACCTTCTTGTCCCGCGTCATGTGGTCGATCAGCCGGTCGGGGTCCCAGCTCACGCCGGCCAGCGCCGGAGGCGACGTCGGCAGCCCGACGCCGGCGAGATGGCGGCGGATGCGCGCCACCGCCGCGGCATCGGGCCCAAGCCCAAGCCGTGCCGACAGGGCGAACGCCATCGCCATGCCGATCGCGACCGCCTCGCCGTGCAGCAGGCGGCCGTCATAGCCGACCTCGGCCTCCAGCGCGTGGCCAAAGGTATGCCCCAGGTTCAGCAGGGCGCGTTGCCCGGTCTCGCGTTCGTCCTCGGCGACGATGGCCGCCTTGGCGGCGCAGGACCGGCGCACCGCCTCGACGCGCAGCCGCAAGTCGCCGGCCAGCAACGCCGCGCCGTTTTGCTCGAGCCAGTCGAAAAAGGGCGCATCGCCGAGCAGGCCGTATTTCACCACCTCGGCATAGCCGGCCAGCAATTCACGGCGCGGCAGGCTGTCGAGCGCGGCGACGTCGGCCAACACCAGCCGCGGCTGGTGGAAGGCGCCGACCAGGTTCTTGCCGCGCGGGGTGTTGATGCCGGTCTTGCCGCCGACCGAGCTGTCGACCTGGGCCAGCAGGGTGGTCGGCACCTGCACGAAGTCGATGCCGCGCAGCAGGATCGAGGCGGCGAAGCCGGTCAGGTCGCCGATCACGCCGCCGCCCAGCGCCACCAGGGTGGTCGAACGCTCGACCCGGCTCGCGAGCAGGCTGTCGACCACGCCGGCCAGCGTGACGAAATCCTTGCTGGCCTCGCCGGCCGGAACCGTCACCGTCTCGTGGGCAAGGCCGGCGGCCGACAGGCTCGCGGCCAGGGCGTCGCCGTAAAGCGGGCCGACCGCGGTGTCGGTGACGACCACGACCCGCGGGCCGGCCAGCACAGGGCGCATCAGGGCGCCGGCGCGGCCGATCAGGCCGCTGCCGATGACGATGTCATAGGACCGCGCGTCGAGCGCGACGGTCAGGCGTTCGTCCGCCGGGGCTTCGGTGCTCACCTCAGCCCACTCCCTGCGAGGCCGACTGCGGGGCCGGCATGGCGCGCTGCAGGTGGCGCTCGATCGCCGCAACCACGCGATCGACGGTGACGTCGAGCGGGCTGTCGTCCGAATCGACCACGATGTCGGCCAGGGCATAGACGGGATAGCGCTCCGCCTGCAGCCGGCGCAGCACCTCGCCATGGTCCTTGCCGTTCAGCAGCGGCCGGTGGTTGCGGCGGGCAACCCGGCGCAGCAGCACGTCGAAGTCGGCGCGCAGCCAGACCGAAAGGCCGCACCTGGCCGTCTTGGCGCGGGTCTCGGCATCCATCCAGGCGCCGCCGCCGGTGGCCAGCACATGCGGCGGGTCGTCCAGCAGGCGCGCGATCACGCGACGCTCGCCGTCGCGGAAGGCCTTTTCGCCATGCAGGGCGAAGATGTCGGAGATGCTGCAGCCCGCGGCGGCCTCGATCTCCTGGTCGGCGTCGACGAAAGGCAGGTCGAACCGCGACGCCAGCCGGCGGCCGACGGCGGTCTTGCCCGCGCCCATCAGGCCGACCAGCACGATCGTCCGGTCGATCGGGCCGACACGGCGCGCGTCGCCGTCCGGCGCGTCAGCGTCCATCGCGCGCTCGGGCACCGGCGGTGCCGACGATCCTTTCGTTGAACCCGGTCATCGCAGTCTCTAGAATCTTTACAGCGTTGAGTCGCAATTCGCCAGTATTGGGGACGGGGCGCCGCGGAAGGCAGCCGATGACATGATGCTGGCTGCACAATAGGGTCAGTTCGCCGTTGCGACAACGATTTGACACGCGCTCCAGCCGGGGCCGGTTTACGCGGGTCCTGCTCGTTCTCCTGCTGCTCGTGGTCATTGGCGGCGGCGCGTTCCTCAGCCAATGGGACATACCGCCGCCGGAGGGCCAGATCGAGAAGATCATTCCGAACGAGCGGTTCTTTGGCTCCGCCTGAGCAAGAACCGGGCCGTGCGGTTCCGGCCGCGCCGGCGCCCGGCCGCGACTATCGGATCGAGGCGTTTCTGGAGATGCTTGCCGCCGAGCGCGGCGCGGCGACCAACACGCTCGCCGCCTACCGGCGCGACCTGCACGCGCTGCAGGCCTTCCTGTGCCGCCGCGGCGGCACGCTCGCCGGCGTGACCGCGGCCGACCTGCGCGACTGGCAGGCGGCGATGGACGGCGAGGGCCTGTCGGCCGCCACTGTCGCCCGCCGCCTGTCGGCGATCCGCCAGTTCATGCGGTTCCAGCTCGCGGAGGGCGAGCGCAGCGACGACCCCTCGCTGGATGTCGATTCCCCGCGCAGGGCGCGCGCGCTGCCGAAAACCCTGAGCGAGGACGAGGTCGACCGTCTGCTGGCGGCCGCGGCCATGCTGCCGGGCGCGAGCGGCGTGCGGATGACCGCGCTGCTCGAACTGCTCTACGCCACCGGGCTGCGCGTGTCGGAACTTGTCGGGCTGCCGGTGGACGCGCTGGCGCGCGACGGCGCCACCCTGATCGTGCGCGGCAAGGGCGGCAAGGAGCGCATGCTGCCGCTGAGCCTGCCGGCGCGGCAGGCCGTCGCCGCCTATCTGCCCCTGCGCGCCGCGTTCGCCGGCCCCGGTCCGGCCGCCGCCAACCGGTGGCTGTTCCCGTCGCGGCGGCGCGGCGGCGCGCCGCTGACGCGCCAGCGCTTCGCCCAGCTGCTGAAGACCGTCGCGGCGAATGCGGCGATCGAGCCGAGCCGGCTGAGCCCGCACGTGCTGCGCCACGCCTTCGCCAGCCATTTGCTGGAGCACGGCGCCGACCTGCGCGCGGTGCAGCAGCTGCTGGGCCATGCCGACATCTCGACCACCCAGATCTACACCCATGTCGTCGCCGAGCGGATGCGCCGGCTGGTCGAATCGGCCCACCCGCTCAGCGCGCAGCGCACGGCATCGGGGCGGGATTGACGCCGGCGGAACGGGGCGGCAGGGTGCCCCGCGCACGCAATGGGGAACCGGTCATGAGCGCCTACATCATCGCCCGCGTCGCGATCCGCGACCGCGAAGCCTATCAGCCCTATCTCGACCGGACGCCGGGGGTGGTCGCCAAATATGGCGGCCGCTTCGTCGTGCGCGGCGGTGCTCTGGAGACGCTGGAGGGGCCCGCGGAGACCCGCCGCGTCGTCGTGCTGGCATTCGACGACATGGCCGCCGCGCGCCGCTTCTACGAATCCGCCGACTACCAGGCGATCGTCCCGTTGCGCCAGGCGGCGTCGGAAGGGCAGCTGATCCTGGTCGAGGGGGTCGCCGGCCAGCCCTGACCGCTCAGCCGCCGCGCGCGGCCTTGTGGATCGGCGGGTCGACCTCGACCTGATAGCCGTCGGCCCGCTTGTTGGTGCGGGTGAAGGTGCCGACCACGGCCATCACCTCGCCCAGCATCGCGTCGTCCATGCCCAACCGGCGGGCAGCGGCGGTGTGCGAGTTCAGGCAATAGGTGCAGCCGTTGGTGGCGCTGACCGCGATCGCCAGCAGCTCCTTGGTCAACACGTCGAGCCGGCCCGGCTGCATGGTCTGCTTCAGCCCGGTCCAGACCTCGCGCAGCAGCGGCGGGTGCGAGCCGAGCGTCTTCCAGAAGTTGGGCACCCAGTCGATTCCGCGGGTCGCCATGAAGTCGTCATAGACCGCGCGGACCTCGTCGGGCGCGTCCTCATACTCGACCATGCGGGCAAGCGACATCGGGTTTCCTCCGGTGGTTTCGGGTGGTCGCATCGGTGCCGCGAAGGCGATCACATGGTGGGTTGCTGCGCAAGCGCCGAGGCGCTATAAGCCCGCCCGTCGGAGTGTAGCTCAGCTTGGTAGAGCACCGTCTTCGGGAGGCGGGGGCCGGTGGTTCGAATCCACTCACTCCGACCAATCCGACACGATCGATGCCGAACGGCGCGGCTTGGCCCGCGGGCCGTGCTCACGGCTGTGATCGGAGTCGCCCGATATGATATGCGGTGCGACATGGTTGCGCGAATCGCCGTTAAGTCCTTGTGCCGGTTGACAGTCCGAGCGGCGGGCGATCGCGGTCCGCGGTCGGATGGCGGGGGTTGCTGATGTCGTTCAGCTTGCAGGAGCGCGAGCGCCGGCGCCGGCGGCGGACCTGGTCGCGGATGTTCCAGGTCGTCGCCTTCTTCGCCATGCCGGCGGCGACCTTCATCCTCGGCTACGGCATCGGGCAGGAGCTGGACGAGCGCCGGGTGGCGAATCTGCGGGAGGAGCGCGACGCCCTGCAGATCGACGTCGGCCGGCTGCAGCGCGAGCGTGCCGGCATGATCCAGCAGGTCACCGCCGCCCAGGCGGCCGCGCAGGAGTGGGAGATCCGCTACGAGCGCGACGTGCCGCTGGGCGAGCGCGCCAGCCTGATGGAACTGGTCGACCGTCAGCTCGCGCTGGGCGTGACGGCGGAACGCCTCGGGCGGTTCGTCGAGGCGGCGGCGGCCCAGCGCGAATGCGGCGAGCCGTCGGCCAAGCGCTTCCTGCTCGGCACCGACGCGAATGCGCGCCAGGCGCAGTCGGTCAGCTTCGCCGGCGGTCAGGTCACCGTGTCCGGCCAGGGCACCGCCGCGCGCAACGACGCCGGGCTGCCGCAGGGCTGGTTCGACATCGGCCAGTCGGTGACGCTGGAGTTCGCCGTGATCGGCGGCGAGCGGGTAGAATCGGCCGGCATCCTGCCGTTGCACACCTCGGTGCTGTTGGGCGCGAAGGAAGTCCGTTTCACGGTTTCCGCCAGCGACGTGCGCGGCTATGTCGAGGCGACCGCCGTCCTCTGCGAGTAGCGGCCGGCCGCCGCAGCCGGCCAGATTGGCATTGTGCCCTCCGCGCCCGTCCACTACCGTTCCGGCGCGCGGGCGTTGGCAGCGCCGGCACGAGCATCGACATATCCACCACGATCGATGAGCCAAGAACCCAAAGGGAGGCTGCAGACATGATTACGAAGAGCGTCTTGCTTGCGGGGGCCACGGCCCTCGGGCTGGCCGTCGGCGCCGGCGCGGCGTCGGCCCAGTCCGTGCGCTGGGACATGGGCTCGACCTATTCCAGCACGCTGACCCAGCTCGGCACGCTGGGCGTGCACCTGGTCGACAAGATCCGCGTCGCTTCCGGCGGCGATATCGACATCACCTTCTACGAGCCTGGCGCCCTGGTGCCGGCGCTGGAGACCTTCGACGCGGTCGCCAGCGGCTCGATCGACGCGGCCTGGTCGACCCCGGGCTACTGGGCGGGCAAGGACCCGACCTTCGCCATGTTCTCCGCCGTGCCGTTCGGCCCGGCATCGGGCGAGTATCTGGCCTGGATCTACTATGGCGGCGGCCGCGAGCTGCAGGACGAGCTTTATGGCAGCTACGGGCTGAAGTCGATTCCGTGCGGCATCATCGCGCCGGAGGCGTCCGGCTGGTTCAAGAACGAGATCACCTCGATCGACCAGCTCAACGGCCTGAAGATGCGGTTCTTCGGTCTCGGCGCCCGGGTGATGGAGAAGCTCGGCGTCTCGACCCAGCTGCTGGCGGGCGGCGAGATCTATCAGGCGCTCGAGCTGGGCACCATCGACGCCACCGAATTCTCGCAGCCGGCGATCGACCTCAACCTGGGCTTCTTCCAGGTGGCCAAGCACTACTACTTCCCGGGCTGGCACCAGCAGTCGACGATCTTCGAGCTGCTGCTGAACCTGGACAGCTGGAACGGCCTGACCGAGCAGCAGCAGTCGATCCTCGAGCTGGCCTGCGGCGACGCGATGCGCGAGGGCATCGCCGAAGGCGAGGCGATCCAGTTCGCCGCCCTGCAGGAGCTGCAGGCCAACGGCGTCACGCTGCACCGCTGGCCCCAGGATATCCTCGACCAGCTGAACGCGGCCTGGGAAGAGGTCGTGGCCGAACTGGTGGCCGAGAACGAGAATTTCGCCAAGGTCTGGGAGTCCTACTCCACCTTCCGCGCGAACTACCGGGTTTGGAAGGACCTCGGCTACCTCGACTAGGGACAGCCGGACCGATGGCGTCGTGGGTGCCGCTGGGGTTTGAGCGGCATCCGCATTCCGGCCCGCGCGTCAGCGCGGGCCAACGCCGCCCCGGCGTCTAGCCCGCGCAGTCATGAACCGCACGCTCGACCTCGATCAGGCCGTCGTCATCCCCTGGTTCTTCGCCGGGGTGGGCGCGATGCTGGTCGTGCTGGTGCTGCTGATGCTGGGCGAGCGCTCGCAATTCGCCCTGTTCCGATTCTCGCGCGGGCTCGACGCGGTGGTGGTGTTCGCCGGCAAGGCGGCGGCCTGGCTGTTCCTGCCGCTGATCCTGATCATCCTGCTCGACGTCGTCACCCGGCGCGCCGAGGGCGAGGTCTGGTCCTGGGGCGTGTGGATCCAGGACGCACTGCTGTGGGTCAAGCGCGGCATGGAGGAGGGCGCCGATCTGACCTCCACCAAGCTGCAGGAAATGGAATGGCACCTGCACACGGTGATCTTCGCGCTGGGCTTCGGCTTCGCCTATATCGCCAACGCCCACGTCCGGGTCGACCTGGTCCGCGAGCGGCTGAAGCCGCGCGCGCAGCAGTGGATCGAACTGCTCGGCGCGCTGCTGTTCATGATCCCCTATTGCGGGCTGCTGTTCTTCATCTTCGCCGAGTACGCCGCCAACTCGTTTGACCAGGGCGAGGTGTCGTCGGCGCTGACCGGGCTGTCGCACCGCTGGATCATCAAGGCGGTGCTGCCGCTCGGGCTCGTGGTCGCGGCGCTGTCGGCGATCGCGGTGCTGATCCGCAAGCTCCTGGTCCTGTTCGCAGGTCCTGAACTGGTCGTGCGGGTCGAGCGCTTCGAGCAGCGCGTGCTGGTGCAGAGCTCGGACGGCGACTGACCATGGATCTGCTGGGCGTTCCCATCGACGAGCTGCTGCCGGCGCTGATGTTCCTGGCGCTCGGCTTCCTGCTGTTCACCGGCTATCCGGTGGCGATGATGGTGGCCGGCGTCGGCGTCTATTTCGGCCTGATCGGCTGGGCGTTCGGCGTCTTCCGGCCGGCGCACTACGAGGCGCTGGCCAACCGCATCTGGGGCGGCATCGCCGAGAACCCGGTGCTGGTGGCGATTCCCATGTTCATCTTCATGGGAACGATGCTGGAAAAAAGCGGCGTCGCCCGCGACCTGCTGAACACGCTGAACATCCTGTTGCGCCGGGTGCCCGGCGGGCTCGCGCTGGCGGTCTCGCTGCTCGGCACCATCATGGCGGCGACCACCGGAATCATCGGCGCCTCGGTGGTGATGCTGACGCTGCTGGCGCTGCCGGTGATGATGCAGAGCGGCTATTCCAACAGGCTATCGACCGGCATCATCGCCGCGTCGGGCACGCTCGGAATCCTGATCCCGCCCAGCATCATGCTGGTGATCATGGCCGACCTGCTGTCGATCACGGTGGGCAACCTGTTCGTCGCGGCCATCGTGCCGGGGCTGCTGCTGGCCGCGGTCTATCTGGTCTATATCGTCGTGCTGGCGATGGTCCGGCCGAAGGTCGCGCCGCGGCTGCCGGCCGACGTCGGGCCCGACACCAATCGCGACCTGTTCCTGCTGGTGCTGCGCAGCTTCATCCCGCCGGTCTTCCTGATCGTGCTGGTGCTGGGCTCGATCTTCGGCGGCTGGGCGACGCCGACCGAGGCGTCCGGCGTCGGCGCCGCCGGCGCGGTGCTGCTGGCGCTGTTCAACCGCAAGCTGAAGTGGCGCACGCTGTGCGAGGTGGTGCAGCGCTCGGCGCTGACCAACGCGATGCTGTTCTTCATCTTCGTCGGCGCGACCGCCTTTTCCTACATCTTCCGGCGGCTGGGCGGCGAGCAGCTGGTCATCGACCTGATCGAGTATCTGGCGTTCGGGCCGTGGGGCCTGCTGTTCGTGCTGATGCTGATCGTCTTCCTGCTCGGCTTCTTCTTCGACTGGATCGAGATCACGCTGATCGTGCTGCCGGTGTTCACGCCGATCATCGCCCACCTCGACCTCGGCCACCATGTCGATTCGCCGATGGCCAACGCGGTGACCTACTGGTTCGCGATCCTGATCGCGGTCAACCTGCAGACCTCGTTCCTGACGCCGCCGTTCGGCTTCGCGCTTTTCTACATGCGCGGGGTGGCGCCGCCGCAGGTGTCGTTGAAGGACATCTACCTGGGGATCATTCCCTTCGTCCTGCTGCAGCTGCTGGTGCTGGCCGCGGTGATCCTGTTCCCGGGCCTCGCGCTGTGGCTGCCGGAGTGGTATTCGGCGCAGCCGGCGCCGGTCGGCGGCTAGCATTGCCCCGCTAAAGCGAAACCGCCCGGCGCGGGGCGCGGGCGGTTCGGCGCGATGACGTCCTGCCGGGCCGGGGCGAGGTCAGGCGGCGGCGCGCATGCCCATGTCGCTCATGCGGTCGAGCAGATAGTCCAGGTCCTCGGTCGCGATGTCCTCGGTCTGGGTCAGGATTCGCTCGACCACGCGGCGGCGATAGCGCTCGCGGTCGTGGTCGTTGCCGTCGTAGTCGGTCTCGCGCATCACGTCGACGGCCACCTTGATCGCCGGGTAGAACTCGTCCGGCAGCTTGGCGTGGCGGTAGATCGACTTGAGGCCGAGACCGCCGCGGTCGTGGATCAGCGCCTGGGCGTTGGACAGCGGGATGTCGCACAGGGTGGCGAGCGACGCCTCCAGGAACTGGCCGTCGCCCATGCAGGTGGCGCGCAGGATCAGCGTCGGCGTCAGCCGGCCGTTGCGGTGCAGCTGCGCGGTGAGTGCCATCACGTCGCGGATGTCGGAACCCTTGGACAGGCCGAGGATCGCGCGCTCGCGCGACTGGATGATCAGGTCGGTGGCCGTTTCCGGCGAAAGCTCGTGCTTGGCGACCAGCTGCTCGCGCAGGCTGTCGGACAGCACCGAGACCAGCCGCTCGGAGATGCCGACCGGCAGGCTGCCGCGGCTGACCATCGGCTGCTGGATGCGGGCGCTGTCGCCGAAGTCGTCGATCACCTTGTGCAGCGAGGCCTCCGACAGCGTGGCGCCGTCGTTGGCCACCAACTCGGCCACCACGTCCTCGTCGGCGGTCTCGACCAGGGCGGCCGAAACCGTCTCGGACACGGCCTCGCGCTGGGCGATGGCCACCTGCTTGGTGGTGCCGCTGGCGCGCACGATCTCGATCAGGTCCTCGTCGGTCAGCACCGACGACTTCTGCAACACCGGCAGCGCGACCTCGTCGATGTCCTGCGCCAGCGAAAGGGCCACGTCGTGCGGCACCACGCCGCTTTCGGCCAGCTGCTCGGCCAGCGCCTGGCGCACCCGGACCGCGGCGTCGCGCACCATGATGCGGAAGATCTCTTCCGCCATCGCGCGTTCGCTTTCGCTCATCTCGGCATGGCCGTACTGGGAGGCCAGCTTGTGCGCGGTCTCCGCGCGAACCTCTTCGGTCCGCTCGGTCAGCAGCCGCTTGACGTCGTCCTCGCTCAACCGTTGGGTCATCGTCTCACGCTTCGTCAATGTTGGCGGCGCGCTCGCGCACGCGGCCTCGACACGGGTCCATCGATCCGCCACTTTGCCGGACGCGCCTTAAGTCTTCGTAAAGCCCCGCAGCCGGCGGCAGGGGTTCGTCAGGAGGTGAAACATGGCCCGACCGCGCATCCTGGTGTTCCAGCATCTCGCCTGCGAGCACCCCGGCATCTTTCGCGATTTCATGGCCGAGGACGGCATCGCCTGGACCGGGGTCGAGCTCGACGAGGGCGCGCCGATTCCCAACCTGGCCGACTTCGACGCCCTGTGGGTGATGGGCGGCCCGATGGACGTGTGGCAGGAGGATGCGCATCCCTGGCTGATCGCCGAGAAGGCGGCGATCCGGCAGGCGGTGGTCGGGCGCCGGATGCCGTATTTCGGGCTCTGCCTCGGCCACCAGCTGCTGGCGGCGGCGCTTGGCGGCGCGGTAGGGCCGGCGGCGACGCCGGAGATCGGCGTGCTGGACGTGACGCTGACCGAGGCCGGACGGGCCAGCCCGCTGATGGCCGGCATTCCGCCGCGCACCTCGGCCCTGCAGTGGCACAGCGCCGAGGTATTGCGCGTGCCGGCGGGGGCCGCCGTCCTGGCCGAATCGCCGGCCTGCGCGGTTCAGGCCATGGCGGTCGGCGAGCGGGCGTTCAGCCTGCAGTACCATGTCGAGCTGACCGACACGACCGTCGCCGACTGGGCGGCGATTCCGGAATATCGGGCGGCGCTGGAACGGGCGCTCGGCCCGCACGGGCTGGCGCGCATCGGCGCGGACTGTGCGCGCAACATGCCGCAGTTCAAGGCGGCGGCGCGCCAGCTCTACCGCAATGTCATGGCCGCGACCGAGCGGGCGCTCATGCCGGCCTGACGCGGCCACGCGCCGCGGCGTGCCACGACGATGGCCCAGCTCTCGGACGACTGCTTTGCCTTCGGCGGCGACCTGATGCCGCTGGACGACGCGCTCGCCCTGTTGCGGACCCGCGTACGGTGCGTGGCGGCGACCGAGCGGGTCGGCCTTGCCGATGCGCCGGGCCGCGTCCTGGCCGAGGCGGCCGTCGGCGTCCGCGCGGTGCCGCCGACCGACAATTCCGCCGTGGACGGCTATGCGGTGCGGTTCGCCGACCTCGCGGCGTCAGGGCCGACGACGCTGCCGGTCGGCGGCTCTGCCGCTGCCGGGCGGCCGCTGGGCCGGCCGGCGGGCGCCGGCGAGGCGATCCGCATCTTCACCGGTGCGCCGATGCCGGACGGCGCGGATACCGTGCTGATGCAGGAGGACTGCACCGTCGCCGACGGTCGCGTGACAATCCCGCATGGCATCCGCGCGGGCGCCAATCGCCGCTTCGCCGGCGAGGACGTCACCGTCGGCGCGCCGCTGCTGGCCGCCGGCAGCCGCCTGCGCCCGCAGGACGTCGCCGTGCTGGCGTCGCAGGGCGCGACCGGCGTCGCCGTGCGTCGTCCGCTGCGGGTGGCGCTGATGTCGACCGGCGACGAGGTGCACGAGCCCGGCACGACAGCTCCAGCGGGCGCGATCTACGACTCCAACCGGTGCCTCATTGCCGGCCTGCTGCGGCGGTTGGGCTGTGCGGTCGACGACCGCGGGATCGTCCCCGACCGGCGCGAGGCCGTGCGCGAGGCGCTGGCCGATGCGGCGGCCGCCCACGACCTCGTCGTCACCTCCGGCGGCATGTCGACCGGCGACCACGATCACCTGCCGGCGGTGCTGCGGACGGCGGGGCGACTGGACGTCTGGCGCCTGTCGATCAAGCCGGGCCGTCCGGTCGGACTGGGGTTGATGCCGGGCGCGGACGGCATGACGCCGGTGCTCGGCCTGCCGGGCAACCCGGTCGCGGCGATGGTGACATTCCTGTTCCTCGGCCGCGCGCTGGTCGACCGGCTGGCCGGCGCGGTGGACCATGTGCCGCACCGGTTCCCGGTCCGCCTCGGTTTCGCCGCTCGCAAGAAGGCGAACCGGCGCGAATTCGTCCGGGCGACGCTGGACCCGGCCGGCGCCGACGGCGTGCCGGTGGCCCGCCGATTCCCGCGCGACGGCGCCGGCGTGCTGATGTCGATGGTCGCGGCGGACGGTCTTGTCGAACTGGCGGAGGGCGTGTCCGGGCTTGACGCCGGCGCGGTCGCGCCCTTCATACCGATGAGCGAGGTGATGCCGTGAAGCTGCTGTATTTTGCCTGGCTGCGGCAGAAGCTGGGCCAGGGCGAGGAGCGGGTCGAACCGCCGGCCGACGTGACCGACGTGGCGGGGCTGGTCGACTGGCTGCGCGCGCGCAGCCCGGCCCACGCCGCCGCGCTGGCGCGGATGGACGTGGTGCGCGTCGCGGTCAACCAGGAGTTCGCCGGCATGGACACGCCGGTCCGGCCGGGCGACGAGGTTGCCTTCTTCCCGCCGGTGACGGGCGGCTGAGCCGATGACGGTGCGGGTCCAGCGCGAGGATTTCGACGTCGGCGCGGAACTGGCGGCGCTGAGCGCGGGCGACCATGCGGTCGGCGGCGTGGCGAGCTTCGTCGGCCTGGTCCGCGACATCAGCGGCGGCGAGGGCGGCACGCACGCCGTGTCGGCAATGACGCTGGAACACTATCCGGGCATGACCGAGAAGATGCTGGCGGCGGTCGAGGCCGAGGCCCGGGCGCGCTGGCCGCTGGCCGCCAGCCTGATCGTGCATCGCTATGGCCGTCTCGAGCCGGGCGATCGCATCGTGCTGGTCGCCACCGCATCGGCCCATCGTCAAGCCGCCCTGGAAAGCTGCGCCTTCCTGATCGACTGGTTGAAGACCAAGGCGCCGTTCTGGAAGCTGGAGGCGGGCGCCGCCGGCGAAAGCTGGGTCGAGGCGCGTGCCGCCGACGACGCGGCGGCGGCGCGTTGGTCCGCAAAGGCGGGCTGAGGCCGGGCCGGCCGGGCTAACGCGCCGTCACCACGGCCCTGATCGGCAGGTGGTCCGAGCCGGCCGGCGGCAACGTCTCGGCCGTCACCGCCAGGTCCGGCGACACCAGGATGTGGTCGATCGGCAACCCGAGCGCGCCGAGCCATACCGGCCAGGTCGGCCGGTAGCCGGCGGCGCCGCACAGCCCGGTCGACTCGCGGATCGTGCGCATGGACCGCGACCACGGCGTCGCGTTGAAGTCGCCGGCCACGACCAGCGGGCCGTCCAGGCCGGCCATCGCCGCGATGAGCGAATCCACGTCGCGTGCCTGCCAGCGACCGCTGCCGTCGAACGGACGGCTGAGGTGCGTGCCGACCAGCGTGAAGCCGACGGAATCCGCAGCGGCCTGCTCCGCCTCGTCGGCCGGTGCCGCGCCGTCGCCGGCGGCCGAGTCCGCCTCGGGTTCGCCAAGCGCGAAGCGGGCGCTGACGATCGGCGGCGTGCCCTGGTCGCGGCCCATGGTCTGCGCCAGGGTGAACGGTCGGCGCGCCATCAGCGCCATGCGGCAGCCGCGGGTCTGGGCGCAGTCGATCTGCCCGGGATAGATGTCGGCGAGCGCGGTGCCCAGCGGGGTGTGCACCGGCCCGTACTCGATCAGGATCACCGCGTCGGCATCCGCCTCGCGGATGCGCTGTTCGATGTCCTCCAGGTCCAGGTTGCTGGCCAGGATGTTGAAGCTGAGCACGCTGAAGGCCGGCCCGCCGCCTTCGCCGGCCGGCGCTTCGCACGAGCCGGTCGACGTCACCGCCAGCGTCGCCCAGCCGCTGGCCAGCGCGCCGACGATGAAGATCGCCCAGCGGCCGACCGGCAGCGCCGCCAGCGCGAAGGTGCCGACGAAGATGGCAAGATGTGGCCGGAAGTGGCTGGCGGTGTCGGCGATCGGCCAGATCGGCGCCAGCTCCGCGGCAGCGATCGCCAGCGCACCGCCGCCGACGCCGAGCCACAGCAATCCGATCAATCCGCCCATCGCGCCCGCACCTTCCGCCCGTGCGCCGGCACGTGACTCGGCCACGATGCGGCACCCAGCGGTTTTACGGGAAAGGGGGACGCGCGCAAGCGGGCGCAGCGCTCAGTAGGTGGCGCGCCCGCCGCTGAGGTCGAAGACGGCGCCGGTGCTGAAGCTGCATGCGTCGGACGCCAGCCAGAGGGCGAGGGCAGCGTCTTCGGCCGGCTCGCCCAGCCGCCCCATCGGGCTCTTGGCCACCATGGTGGCGACGTGCGCGGGCGTCATCTGGTCGAGGATCGCGGTACGCACCGCCGCCGGCGCGATCGCGTTGACCAGTACGCCGGTGCCGGCCAGCTCCTTGCCCAGCGCCTTGGTCAGCGCGATCGTGCCGGCCTTGGCGGCGCTGTAGCCGGCCGCGTTCGGCGTTCCTTCCTTGCCGGCCAGCGAGGCGACGGTGACGATCCGGCCCCAGCCGCGTGCGACGAGGTGCGGCGCGACCAGCCGGCACACGGTGAAGGTGCCGGTCAGGTTGACGTCGATCACCCGGCGCCAGTCGGCCGGGTCGGTCTCGACCACGGGCTGGGTCGGGCCGGCGAAACCGGCGTTGTTGACCAGAATGTCGACCGCACCGAAGCGGGCCAGCGTGGCCGACAGCGCCGCGGCCACCGAGTCGTCGTCGGCGATGTCGGCATGGAACCGTCCGTCGGCCGGCGCGTCGTCCAACTGACGGTCCCACCGCGCCACCGCCGCGCCGGCGCCGGACAGCGCGTCGGCGATCGCCGCACCGATGCCTTGCGCCGCGCCGGTGACGATGGCGGTGCGCCCGGAGAAGTCATAGACGATGTGCGCGTTCGGTGCGGTCATCGGCTGGCGAGCCAGTCGTAGACCGCGGTCTCGAAGTCCAGATAGGCCGGCAGCGCGACGGTGTCGGCGAAGGGCAGCAGCTGGCTGCCCCAGAAGCCGCCGACGCCGTTGCGGCGGTCGATCCAGTAGTAGCAGTTGGCGAGACCGGCCCATCCGACCGAGCCGGCCGGTCGGCCGGTCGGCGCGTCCTCGTCGTTGATCATGAAGGTGTAGCCCCAGGACTTGCGCTGGCCGGGGAAGAACTCGGCCACGTTGGTCACCTCCGGGTTCGCCGCCGGCAGCGCCGCCACCCGCTGCGGCGGCGTCAGGCCGTCGGTTACCGCCATCGCCACCGTCTCCGGCTGCAGCACTCGGCCATGCGGTCCGGCCCCGTCGTTCAGCCACATGCGGATGAACCGGATGTAGGCGGGGACGGTGCCGTAGAGCCCATGGCCGGCCATGTCGACCTCGGGGTCGTCGGGCAGGCCGAATGCGTCGTCGGGTTCGAGCGCGCCGTCGGCGCCGCGTCGATGGATGGTGGCGGTGCGCGCCTTCATCGCCGCGGTACGCGTGAAGGCGATGTCGGCCATGCCCAGCGGCGCGAACACGCGCTCGCGCAGCACGTCGCCCAGACGCCGGCCGCGGATGCGCTCGACCGCCAGGCAGGCCCAGTCGATGTTGGCGCCATATTCCCAGCGTTCGCCGGGGTCGAACAGCAGCGGGACTTGCAAGGCGGCCATGCGGCCGGTGGTGACCGACAACTGGCCCCGTTCGGCTACGAGCCGGCGATAGATCGGATTGAAGCTGTCATAGCCAAGGCCGGCCGTGTGCAGCAGCAACTGGCGGGTGGTGATGTCGCGGCGGGGCGGCCGGGTCTGCGGGGTGCCGTCGGCTGCGAAACCGGTCAGCACCTGCAGCCGGGCGATCTCCGGCACGTAAGTCTTTGTCGGTGCGTCGAGGTCGAGCAGCCCGTCCTCGACGCATTGCAGCACGGCCGTGCCGCCGATCGCCTTGGTGACGGAGTAGTAGGCCAGCACCGTGTCCTCGGTCATCGCCGGTCCGCCTAGCCGGCGCACGCCTGCGGCGCCGGAATAGAGCGTGCCGTCCCGCCCGGTCACCATGGCGACCACGCCGGGCACGCGCGCCGCTCCCGCAGTGGCCCGCGCCAGCACCGCATCGCAGGCCCGTTTGAGCTGGTCCACGCCGTTCCGCTCCCCTCGCAGCTTGATAGACCCGATTGTTGCCCAGGTCGCGACGAGCGTCCATCCGCGGCTATGCCACCCGGCCGCTCCAGGGCATGCCCAGCGGAAGGCCGCAGCCGCCCCAGCTGCCCTCGAAGACGCTGCCATCCTGGCCGGCCTGGAACCGGGCCTCGAACGTGCCCCACACCGTCAGCGGCTGATGGAACTGGAAGCCGTTCGCGGCCAGCGCGGCGGCCGGCGGCACCGGGAACAGGCAGGGAACCGGGCCGCCGGCACGGACCCAGGTGCCGCGCAGCACGCCGTCGTCGCCCATCCGGCCCCACGCCAGCCGGGTGCCGTCGTCGTAGACCAGGTACCAGTCGCTCGATCCCGAGCTGAGAACTCCGGCGGAGAAGCTGCCTTCGCTGGAGGTGAAACGGAAGCTGAGCTGGAAGCCCGGCGGCACGGTCCACCAGCCGTTGCCGCCGAAAGGCGCCGGGGCCGGCCCGAAGCCCGGCGGGTTGGCATAGGCTGGCGCCGTGGCGAAATCGCCCGCGGTCTGCGCCGGGCCTGCGACGGGCACGCATGCGGCGAGCGTGGCACCGGCGACGATCGCCGCCACGAGGCTGGTCCGGTACCTCCGGGACGGTGCCCTGCGGATGCTGGTCATGGTCATTCTCCCTTGCTGTGCGGGCTTTGCGCCTGGGCCGGACCCGCTGTCCGGCCTCGGCATTCAAGCTGGCCGTGCAAGGGAGTGGTCGCCATGGGGTCGATGCCCCATTCGCCCCGGCCTCGCCGCCGGTTTGCGGGCGTCGCGTCGGATCACCGGGTCTCGCTTCGCCTCAACCCTGGGTGAGGCGTGGCCGCCGTCACAGGGCGGCGGTGGCGCATGTTCCAGTTTCGAAGGAACCGGCAATTCCTGTCGGCTGCGAAGGAGACCGACCATGCGCGCACACGCCTCGATCCGTCAGCACACCGGCCGCCTGGAGGCGCTGCTGCCGGGCGGCGGGGCCGCCGCGGCCCTGTTCGCGATGCTGCTGATCCTCGCCGTCTGACGGCGGAAGCGGCCGGGCGGGACGTCCACTCCGGCCGCATCGCGCTCATGCGATCTCGAAACGCACGGTCGCCGAGTAGGCACCCGGTTTCTGCACCAGTCCGAGCAGCCCCTCGCCGAACCTGAAGCGGACGACCTCGGGTTCGAACTGTTGGGCCGGATCCTCGACGAACACGGCGACGTTCTCCGGTTCGAAAGCGTCGTCGCTGACGATGCTGAGCAGCTGCGCATAGAACGGCACCATGCCGCCGGTCAGGGCCATGATCAGCGGCGCGCCGATGTACCCGTCGGTCAGCACGAAGATCGCCAGCAGGGCGCCGATCACCAGCAGGCCCAGCAATATCATTGCGAAGCCGTCGTTCTTCGGCTTTTTGAACAGGGCCCGGTCGAGCTCGCCCAGGAAGATCACGGCGCGGAAACCCTGCGGCAGGCCGTCGGCCGGATCGAAGTCGAAGCTGCCGAGCTCGAGCCCGTTCTGGGCCTTCTCCTCGCCATCCTTGAACTTGCCGAGCTCGATGAAGTTGTCGAATACCGCTCGACCCGCCGCCAGGCCCGCTTCGTCGAAGCCGATCGCCTGGATGGCGATCTCGTCGCGGCCTTCCAGCAGCTCCCGGGTTTTCTCGTCGCAACGGATGGAGTCGAGCCGCAGGACGACCCGGCGCGCCGTCGCACCGCGCGGCTGTGCCGCCCGGCCGACAACGGCGCGTTTCGGGCGTCGGCCGCCACGGGCCGCAGGCGCGGCCTTGTGCATGGACTCCGGAAAGGCCTGCGGATCCGCGCCACGGCGGGCGCCGACAGCTTCGGTGCCGCCTGCTCCAGCCTGGGCCTGGCCTGGGCGGCGACCGGCGTCGCGCTCTTCAGGTCGACCGCGGCAAGCTCGCGGTAATGCGATGCGCGGGCGCTGGCCTTCAGCCGCGGCTTGACCGCGTCGACGATGTCGCGCTGGCGTCGCCGCGGCAGGTCCTCGAACAGGGCGTGCAGCAGGCGTTCTGGGCTGCGGGCGTCCGCCGGCAGCGGGTGGTCGCGCGGGTCCTCGTGATGGGCGACCACCTTGTCGATCACGAGATCGATCATCCTTGGCGGTTGCCCATTCGATGTGGTCGCGCAGGCGCCGCAGGTCGGGGTCGGCCTGGATGCGGCTGCGGATATCGGTTGCGGTCTGCATCGCGTCTCCTCCCTTGGTGTCTCAAGCAAGCTCAAATCGATAGTCGATGCGGTAGCGGCCACGCTTGTTGGTGCTGAACGCCGTCAGGTCGTTGACAAGCTCGACCGACTGCACGTCGAACACGTCGTCGGCCGCATTCACCTCGGCGGCGACGACCTTCGGCTCGAACACGTCGTCGCTGAGCCGCCGACGCACGCCGAGCGCGACCGTAAGCCCAAGTCCGATGATCGCGCCGGCGATCATCGCGACAGGGATGGTGACAAGGGCCGAGGCGCCCAGGATGATCAGCACCAGCCCGTAGATTTGCACCCCAAGACCGACCGCCAGGAACGACAGAAACGTCGCCGCGGTCGCCTGGTCGAGTTCGCTGCTGTCCCTGCTCGAACCGGTCCTTCTCGGCGGCGACCAGGATGGCGAAAATGGCGGTCGGTAGGCCCTCGGCCGCACCGATGGTGGCCTGCCGCGTCTCGAACTCGACCCCACGCACCTGATCCTGGTCGAAGCTGCCCAGGTCGAAGGTGTCGCGGGTCTGGCTGACGGCGCGGATCAGGTCGTCGGCGGTGAACAGGCTGACGGTCAACGCCATCTCGTCCGCACCCTCGAACAGCTCGCGCGTCTTCTGCACGCATTCGGCCCGCTCCACCCGCAGCGCGAAGCGGGCGGCGACGCCGCCGCGCGGCGTGGCACGGCCGGCAAGTGCGACCCTGCGGCCACGCGCCGGTTTGTCCGCTGCGACCTCCTTGGCCGGTGCCGGGCGCAGCGCTTCCAGCTTGGCCAGGATGCGCTGCCTGTCGGCGGCGGCCGGGACCGCGAAGCCGGCCTTGATCCGGGTCTTGGCCTGCTCGAACACCGGCGTCGCGGCGGTGAGCGGAATGTCGGCGAGGTCGCCATAGCGCTGGCGGCGCGCCTTCGGGTCCAGCCGGTCCTTGAGCTTGCGTGCCAGGCGGCGCTTGTCGCCGTCCGACTTGCGCTCGACCAGCCGGTACAGGCCCCATTCGATCGAGTTCCGGTCCGCCGGCAGCGGATGGTCCTTGGGATCGTCGAGATGGGCGACGACCTTGTCCAGCGCCAGTTCCATCACGTCGGCGATCCGCTGGTCCGCGGCCTTCAGCAAGGCGCGCAGATGCGGTTCGCCGTCCACCAGGTCTTTGAAGGCTTTCTGCATCAATACCCCCGCGAGCGCGGGCGTGGGGCCGGGCTCGCTCGCCGACGGCCTTGCGCACCGCGCCGATCAATCGCCGGCCCGCGCCCGGATCGGGCCGCACCGGCAGGTCGCACACAGAAGGGTTCGGAACAGACAAGAGGCAGGCCGGTCATTTATTGCGCCGGACCTGGAAGGAAAGTAACAGGAATGCCATTCCTTGGAAACTGAAAAGTAATGACCTGTTCTCTGTTTGTGTGACGACAGTCACAGCGGCGTTCGCACCCCCGACGGCCGTGACTGGGCTGTCGCCTGCCCCCAATGGCCTTGTTCCGCCCCACGGTTGATGAGACCATCCTGTGGCACTGGCATCGAAGGAGGCGGGCGTGCGGCATGCAGCGGCGGTTGTGACGATGCTGGCGACGCTGGCGGGTGCGGCGCAGGCGCAGCAGGGACCTGGCCTGGCCGACCTGCTGGCCATGTTGCCCCAGCTGCAGCGCGACCGACCGCCGTGGATGATCTTCGCCTATGCCGACTTTCGTGCGGTCGAGGCAGCGGCCGGCATCGTGCCGCCGCTGGCCGAGACGGCAGTCGGCGGCGCGGCGGACAGCTTCGAGACCTGGCCCGAGGATCGGCAGGAGGCGTGGCGCTTCGCGATGCGCCGGCTGCTTGCCATGCCGCGCGACCTTCTGATCCACACCCAGTGGGTCGGCCGCGCGCCGGTTCCGCTGGTCTATGCCTTGGGCGTCGACTGGTTCGCCATCGATCGGGTGATCGTCGTCGGAGACCAGCCGCAGGTGACGGTATTGGCCGGCGACGGCCCGCTCACCGACGACGAGACCCTCGCCTGGAGCGACCTGCGCCTCCGCGGCTTCGCGCGCGTCGAGCGCGACGGCGTTCCGGTGTGGCATCGCTTCGACGACGACATCCGCGCGATCCAGCTGACCGACGAAGACATGCGTTCTGATCCGTTCGACGGCGATGTCATGGCTGCGATGCGCATGGCGCTGGCCGCCGCAGCCGATTGGGTGCCGGGCCGGGAAGGCGGAGTCGCGGTGATCACCGAGAACTGGGCGGATCTCGATGCCGTGCTGGCGATGCGCAGCGGCGATGCTGCGGCGTTAACGACCGCGCCGTTGCTGCTGCCGATGATCGAGGCGGCCCGGCAGATTCCCGGTGTCGACCCGCGGCCGGTGCAGGCCTGGGCGATGGAGCTGTCTCTGCTTGCGATGGGCAACGCTCCCGGCATGGCGACACTGCTCGACATGCTTGCCGGCAGCGACGGCCAGATCGACCTCGACGAGGCCCTTGCGCAATCTGAGGCGGGAGCGGCGGATCGCACGCCGCTGCCGGCCTATCCGCTGGCGCTGTTCGTCGACCTGCAGGCCGGATCCGACCAGGTCAACGCGATCCTGCTGCCTTATGCGGATCGCGGCGATGCGGACGCCGCCGCCGCATCGCTGGGCCGGGCCCTTGCCGACTGGGTTCCGGCCGGCAGCACCCACGGCCCGCTCGTCGCCGAGGTTGGCGGCGCGGTGGAAACACTGGTGGTCGACGCGCCGGCCCTGGCCGGGCCGGTCGCGCTCGGCTTTCTCGCGCTGACCGGCGAACGGCCGACGGACGCCCAGCGCGCGGCACTCGATGCCGACGCGGCCGGCAACGCCGGCGCAATCGCCATTGCCGCCGTGCGATACCCGATGCCGTCGGCAGGCGGCGCGGAGCCGGAACGCGCCGGCCGCGTGATCCATACCTGGCACGCGGCCATCCTCGCGCGCAGCTTTGACGTGCTCGCGGTGGAGTAAAGGCCGCGTCGAAGCCGCGGCACTGCCCCGGCGTCGCGGTCCCTCTTGCCAGAACCGGGGCCCGGGCGCAGCATCGCCGCGCTGTCATCGTTGCGATGATCTGCCGCGAGTCGTTCGGCGGCTGCGCGGGCCGCGAGAACCATCGACGGATCGGAACCGGCGGGCGCCTGCGGTCAGGCGCACCGTTCGGTGTGCCGACGGAACGGGAAGGACACCATGCGCACGACTGTGATCGCCTTGTTGCTGCTGGCGGGGGCCGGCCCCGCATTCGCCGCCGGAGACCTGCACTGCCGCTATGCGAGCAGCGGCATCCTGACCGGCGCGGACAGCAATGGCGCCGGCCTGCCGCCGGGCCAGATCACGCAGAGTGGCGATGCGTCGGTGTTCGTCATCGCGCAGGGCCAGTTCCACGATGCCAACGACTGCCCGGATTCCCTCGCCGATGCCCAGGCCATGGCCGGCGGCCAGCCGACTGGCGGCGGGGGCGGCGGGCAGCAGGCGGGCGGCGGCGCCGGCGCAACCCCCGATGTCAGCATGGAACCCACCTTCGGCTCGGTGTCGCTGGCGGCCGGTTTCGAGCCCGACCCGCACGAGGTGATGCTGGCGGCCGGCGGCCCGCTGGACACTGGCGCCGCGCTGCTCGATTGCGTCGCAGGCATGATCGCCGAGGCGCCCGACTATCGGCTGCAGTACACTGCCGGCCAGTACAGGCTGACCTTCTCCGTGCATTCGGACGCCGACACCACGCTGGTCGTCAACGACCCGCAGGGCAACTGGGTCTGCAACGACGACGCCAACGGGGTCGATCCGCAGCTCCAGTTCGACCCGCCGGCCAGCGGCCAGTACGACATCTGGGTCGGTGCCTGGGGCGATATCACGCCCGACGCGACGCTCACCATCACCGAGCGCTGAGCCGGCGCGACGGCGGACGGCCGCCGGCGCCGGCCCTCAGCGGCAGGCGTCGGCGGGCGCCGCAGCGGCGGCAGCCTGGGTCGGCGCGTTGCTGTCGGTCAGGACGATCGCCTCGACCGGCGGATGCAGCCAGGTCGGTCCGAACAGGCGGACCGCCAGGCAGAAGGCTGCCTTCGACGCCCAGTCGCCGTCCGGCAGGGCCGGGCGCACAACGCGGTCGCGGCCGTCGATGCGCGAGGCGTCGACATAGGCCGGCAGATAGCGCACGGCGTTGACCGCAAGCCGGCCGTCGGCGCCGCGGCCCAGGCCGAGGAACAGCATGATCGTATAGGCGCGAGGATAGGCCTGCTGGTTGCTGATGAAGTTGCCTAGCGAATAGGCGACGAAGGTGGTGCGGCCGTCGGCGTTGTCGATGCGCTCCCACCGCTGCAGCACATGCGGATGGGTGCCGATCACCGCCATTGCGCCGGCCTCGGCGAAGCGGGCGGCGAGCTGGCGCTGGTGCCAGTTCGGCGCGGTCTCGAACTCCTCGCCCCAGTGCGGGGTGACGATCACGCCGTCGGCGAAGCCCGCCGCCAGCAGGATGCGGATCAGCTGCGGGGTCTGCGGATCGTCGCACAGCAGCACCAGCGAATCGGGGTCGGCCAGGCCGTTGGTGTGGTGGGCGCAGGCCAGCCAGCCGATGCGCACGCCGCGCACGTCGGTAAAGGCCACCCAGTCGATCGGATTGCCGGCCTGGGCCCGGGTGCCGCTCGGTTGGATGCCGAGCGCGCTCAACAGGGCATGCGTCGCCTGCACGCCGACGGTGCGCCGGTCCATCGCATGGTTGTTGGCCGTGGCGGCGACGTCGAAGCCTGCCGCCGCCAGGGCCGATCCGACGATCGGCGGATAGTTGAACAGGGGATAGCCGCCATAGACCCACTGGTCAGGCCCGAATGCGGCATCGGCGACATACACGCCGTTGGCGGCGATGCCTTCCGCCATGGTGCCTTCCAGATTGAAGAAGGCGACGTCGGCGGCGCCGATCCAAGGCTCCATCGGTGCCCACAGCGAGCGATAGCCGTCGGGGTCGCCGTTGCCCTGCCGCTGCACCCGGTCGTGCAGCAGCACGTCGCCGACCGCCGCGATCGTGACCAGCACATCCTCGGCGGTCGCGGGGAAGAATGCGGATGCGGCCGCGGCGTCCGCTTCGGCGTCGGCGCGCGCCGGCCCGGCCAGGGCGGCAAGAACCGCCAGCGCCGACGCCGCCAGCCTCCTGGTCCGCCGCAACGCCGCCGTCGTGGCTCGGTCATTCATGCTGTGCCGTCGATCCGAAGAGGGTGCGGGATTCGGCCGACACCCTAACGGAGGCGGGTCAGGAGGGCACACCCAGGGTCGCGCGCGTCGGCTGCATGCGCCTGCCGCGAGGCGCCGGCATTGCGATTTCTCCCTCTCCCGCACGGTGCCTACGGGAGAGGGAGGTCGTGCAGGGCCGAGCGCGCGATGCGCGTTCCCGGCGGTCGCTCGAGGCCGCGACCTACGCCGCCTGCTCGATCCTCGACGGCCAGCGTCAAGCCGCCTTCGCCGACATTCACCGCCACCGTATCGCCGTCCTTGACCGTGCCGCGCAGGATGGCGTCGGCCAGGCTGTTCTGCAGCGCGGTCTGGATGGTGCGCTTCAGCGGCCGCGCGCCGTACACCGGGTCGTAGCCGGCATTGGCGAGCCAGGCGCGGGCCTGCTCGGTCACGTCCAGGGTGATGCGGCGGTCGTCCAGCATCTTCTGCAGCCGCTTGAGCTGGATGGCGACGATGCCGCCCATGTTGGCCCGGCTCAGCCGGCTGAACAGCAGGATCTCGTCGAGCCGGTTGAGGAACTCCGGCCGGAAGTGGCTGCGCACCATGCCCATCACGGCGTCGCGCGCCTCTTCGACGTTGGCGTCGTCGTCCAGCGCGGCGAGGAACTCGCTGCCCAGGTTGGAGGTCATCACGATCAGCACGTTGCGGAAGTCGACCGTGCGGCCCTGTCCGTCGGTCAGCCGGCCGTCGTCCAGCACCTGCAGCAGCACGTTGAACACGTCCGGGTGCGCCTTCTCGACCTCGTCGAACAGCACCACCTGATAGGGCCGTCGCCGCACCGCCTCGGTCAGCGCGCCGCCCTCGTCGTAGCCGACATAGCCCGGCGGGGCGCCGATCAGGCGGGCGACCGAGTGCTTCTCCATGAACTCCGACATGTCGATACGGACCATCGCCTGGTCGTCGTCGAACAGGAAGCCGGCCAGCGCCTTGGTCAGCTCGGTCTTGCCGACGCCGGTCGGACCGAGGAACAGGAACGAGCCGATCGGCCGGTTCGGGTCCTGCAGGCCGGCGCGGGCGCGGCGCACCGCATCGGAGACGGCCTTGACCGCCGGGTCCTGGCCGATCACGCGCGCCTTCAGCGCCTCTTCCATGTTCAACAGCTTCTCGCGCTCGCCCTCCATCATCTTGTCGACCGGGATGCCGGTCCAGCGCGAGACGATCTCGGCGATCTCGATGTCGGTGACCTGCTCGTTCAGCATCTGCTCGTCGGTGTCGGTCTCCGCCACCGCCAGCTTCTTCTCCAGGTCGGGGATGACGCCATAGGCGAGCTCGCCGGCGCGGTCGTAGCGGCCGGCGCGCTGCGCCTGCTCCAGCTCGATGCGGGCATGGTCCAGCTGCTCCTTCAGCGCCTGGGCACCATGCAGCTTGTCCTTCTCCGCCTGCCAGCGGGCGGTCAGCGCGGCCGACTGCTCCTCCAGCCCGTTCAGCTCCGCCTCCAGCTTTTTCAGCCGGTCCTTGCTGCCGGGGTCCAGCTCCTTCTTCAGCGCCTCGCGCTCGATCTTCAGCTGGACGATGCGGCGGTCGAGCTCGTCGACCTCCTCGGGCTTTGATCCACCTCCATGCGCAGGCGGGCGCTGGCCTCGTCGACCAGGTCGATCGCCTTGTCGGGCAGGAAGCGGTCGGTGATGTAGCGGTGGGAAAGGGTAGCCGCGGCGACGATCGCCGAATCGGCGATGCGCACGCCGTGGTGCAGTTCGTATTTCTCCTTGATGCCGCGCAGGATGGAAACGGTGTCGGCCACCGTCGGCTCGGCGATGAATACCGGCTGGAACCGTCGGGCCAGCGCGGCATCCTTCTCGATGTGCTTGCGATACTCGTCCAGCGTGGTGGCGCCGACGCAGTGCAGCTCGCCGCGGGCCAGCGCCGGCTTCAGCATGTTGGAGGCGTCCATCGCGCCCTCGGCCGCGCCGGCGCCGACCAGGGTGTGCAGCTCGTCGATGAACAGCACGATCTCGCCCTCGGCGGCGGAGACTTCCTGCAGCACGGCCTTCAACCGCTCCTCGAACTCGCCGCGATACTTGGCGCCGGCGACCATCGAGCCGAGGTCGAGCGCCAGCAGCCGCTTGTTGGCCAGGCTCTCCGGCACGTCGCCGTTGACGATCCTCAGCGCCAGGCCCTCGACCGCTGCGGTCTTGCCGACGCCGGGCTCGCCGATCAGCACGGGATTGTTCTTGGTACGGCGCGACAGCACCTGCATGGTGCGGCGGATCTCTTCGTCGCGGCCGATGATCGGGTCGATCTTGCCCTCGCGCGCGCTGGCGGTCAGGTCGCGGGCATATTTCTTCAGCGCGTCATAGCCGCTCTCGGCCGAGGCGCTGTCGGCGGTGCGGCCCTTGCGCAGGTCGTTGATGGCGCCGTTCAGCGCCTGGGCGGTGACGCCGGCCTTGGCGAAGGCGTCGGCGGTAGGCGTGCCCTTCGCCATCACCAGCGCCATCAGCATGCGCTCGACGGTGACGAAACTGTCGCCGGCCTTCTCGGCGATCTGCTCGGCACTCTCGAACAGGCGCGCGGTCTCGGGCGCCAGATAGAGCTGGCCGGCGCCGCTGCCCTCGACCTTCGGCAGCTTGGCCAGCGCCGCCTCGATCCCGGCCTTCGCCGCCGCGGCGTCACCGCCGGCGCGGCCGATCAGATTGGCGGCCAGCCCCTCCTTGTCGTCTAGCAGGGCCTTGGCGAGATGTTCGGGGGTGAAACGCTGGTGACCCTCGCGCATCGCGATGGTCTGGGCCGCCTGCACGAAGCCGCGCGACCGCTCCGAGTATTTCTCGACATTCATCGATCGATCTCCCTATGCACGCCTTCTTCGAAGCACGTGTAAGCCGCCGCGCTGTGCGCCGGCGGGTCCTTCTCCGATATGGGTGTGTCGGCATGGCCACACAAGCGGTTTGACAGCGGCAAAGCGCCTCTCGATAGTCCGGCCCATGCAGATCCAAGCCGTTGCCATCTTCCGCTATCCGGTCAAGGGACTGGCCGGCAACGCGCTCGCCGAGGCGACGCTGGAGCCGGACCATGCGCTGCCGGGCGACCGCCGCTTCGGCATCGCGCGCGGCGGGGCGGATGCCGGGGGTGCGCCCCGTTTCCTCAGCCTCACCCGCCACCCGAGGCTGGCGACACTCGCCGCGGCGTTCGATGCGGCGACGTCGGTGCTGACGATCAGCCGGGCGGGCAGGCCGGTCGCCCGCGGCGACATCACGGCGCCGGCCGGTCGCGCGACCATCGAGCAGTTCTTTTCCGCCTACATGGCGCGCGAGCTGCAGGGCCCGGCCCGGCTGTACGACGCCTGCGATGACGCGGCGCCGGGCGCGGTGGCCGGCGCCTTCACCGACACGCCGCAGCAGGCGGTACACATCCTCAACCTGGCCAGCGTGCGCGACCTGGAGCGGGTCACCGGCACGCCGATCGACGCGCGGCGGTTCCGCGCCAACATCCATATCGACGTGGCGCCGGCGTGGTGCGAGCTCGCCTCGCTGGGCAGCACGGTCGCGATCGGCGCGGCGCGCCTGCTGCTGGAGGAGCGGACCGAGCGCTGCGCCGCCACCAACGTCAATCCCGACACCGCCGAGCGCGACCTCAACATCCCGCTGGCGCTGAAACGCGGCTTCGGCCACCTCGACATGGGTGTCTACGGACGGGTGGTGACCGGCGGGCGCATCGTCGCGGGCTAGTTCGGCGCACCGCCCGGACCGGCGCGCCCGGCCGCCAACCCCAATTCCACAATGCAAAATGCTATTGTTACAAATCTGCGTCGAGCGATACGAAAAGACTCCCTAAAGCGCTTTACGCTGCGGTGCAAAATCGGCCAGGATCGCACGAACCGCAATCGGCCGCAGGACCAGGCGAGGTCCGGCCAGCGACAGGGAGCCGCGCGCGGATGTATCGACCCGACGATCACTATCTGTGGGATTTCTGGACCGCGCAGCGGGGGTCCGAGACCCACCTGTTCTACCTGCAGGCTCCGCGCACGCCGCACGACCCGGAATTGCGCCACGCCGGCGCACAGGTCGGCCATGCCGTGTCCACCGACCTGCGCCACTGGACCTACCGCGGTCTCGCCTTCGGTCGCGGGCCGCGCGGCGCGTGGGACAACCAGGCGATCTGGACCGGCAGCGTCATCGCGCACGGCAACGGCTGGGCGATGGCCTACACCGGCACCAGCACCGCGGAAAACGGCCACATCCAGCGCGTCGGCCTCGCGCTTTCCGACGACCTCGACGCCTGGACGCGCGTCGGCGACGGCCTGGCCCTGCAGGCCGACCTGACGCTGTATCGCGGCCAGAACCCGGACCACGACAACGAACTGGCCTGGCGCGACCCGTTCCTGGCGAAGAATCCGAGCGGCGAAGGCTATCTCGCCTACATCACGGCGCAGGTGCGCGACGCCGCCGGCGGCTATCCCGGCTGCATCGCGCTGGCAACCTCGCCAGACCTGGTCTGCTGGACGGTGCTGCCGCCGGTGGCGCGCGACCTCGGCTTCTTCCTGATGGAGGTGCCGCAGCTGGTCGAACTCGGCGACCGCTGGGCCCTGCTGTTCTGCGCGCGCGGCAACTGGATCGCCCCCCAGCACCCCTTTGCCGGCCAGTCCGGCACCTATGCCGCGTTCGCGGAATCGCCGGCCGGGCCGTTCCGCGACCCGCAACTGGTACTGCCGGCCGGACGCAACGGCGCCTATGCCGCGAAGGTGGTGGAGCGCGATGGCGAGCGGGTGATGATGGCGTGGGAAGGCTACCAGCCCTACGGCGGGCTGGCCGGCAGCCTTACCGACCCGCTGCCGCTGCCCGCGTGCCTGCAGCGGCGCTGACGCTCGCCGTCGTCCGGCCTATTCCAGGATCTCGCGCTTGCCGGTGCGGTCGGGTGCGCTGACCAGGCCTTCCTTCTGCATCCGCTCGACCAGGCGTGCGGCGCGGTTGTAGCCGATCTGCAGGTGGCGCTGGACCAGGCTGGTCGAGACCCGGCCCTCGCGACGCATCATCTCGATCGCCTGGTGATACAGGCCATCGTCCTCGCTGCCGCCGCCGTCCCCGCCCTCGGTCATGTCGAAGCCGGGGATGCCGGCGGCGATGTCCTCGTCCTCGGTGATGCCGTGCTCGTAGCGCGGGTCGCCCTGGGCTTTCAGTGCGGCGCACACCCGCTCCACCTCCTGGTCGGTGACGAAGGGCCCGTGCACGCGGGTCACCCGGCCGCCGCCGGCCATGTACAGCATGTCGCCCTGGCCGAGCAGTTGCTCTGCGCCCTGCTCGCCCAGGATGGTGCGGCTGTCGATCTTCGAGGTGACCTGGAAGCTGATGCGGGTCGGCAGGTTGGCCTTGATCACGCCGGTGATCACGTCGACCGACGGCCGCTGCGTCGCCATGATCAGGTGGATGCCGGCGGCGCGCGCCATCTGCGCCAGCCGCTGGATCGCGGCCTCGATGTCCTTGCCCGCCACCAGCATCAGGTCGGCGATCTCGTCGGCGATCACCACGATATAGGGCAGCGGCGTCAGATCCAGTTCCTGGTCCTCGTAGACCGGCTGGCCGGTCTCCGGATCGAAGCCGGTCTGCACCGTGCGGATCAGCGGCTTGCCCTTGGCGCGCGCGTCGGCCAGCGCGCCGTTGTAGGACGAGATGTTGCGCACGCCGAGCCGCGACATGGCACGATAGCGCTCCTCCATCTCGCGCACCGTCCACTTCAGCGCCACCACCGCCTTGCGCGGGTCGGTGACCACCGGTGCCAGCAGGTGCGGGATGCCGTCGTAGACCGACAGCTCCAGCATCTTCGGGTCGATCATGATGAACCGGACCTGGTCGGGCGGCAGGCGATAGAGCAGCGACAGGATCATCGCGTTGATCGCAACCGACTTGCCGGACCCGGTGGTGCCGGCGACCAGCAGGTGGGGCATCTTGGCCAGGTCGGCGATGATCGGCGTGCCGCCGATGTCCTTGCCCAGCACCAGCGGCAGCTTGACGTTGCCCTTGTCGTAGTCCTCCGAGCTCAGCAGGTCGCGCAGCGCGACCAGCTCGCGGTCGCGGTTGGGCAGCTCGATGCCGATGGTCGACTGGCCGGGCACCACGGCGACTCGGACGGAAACGGCGCTCATCGACCGGGCGATGTCGTCGGCAAGCCCGACCACGCGGGCGGTCTTGGTGCCGGGCGCCGGCTCCAGCTCGTACAGCGTGACGACCGGGCCCGGCCGCACCTTGACGATCTCGCCGTTGACGCCGAAGTCGCGCAGCACCGATTCCAGCAGGTGGGCGTTGTTGGTCAGGCCGGCCTCGTCGACCCGGCGGGCCCGCGCCACCTTGGGTTCGTTCAGCAGCGCGATGTCCGGCAGCACGAACGACTGCGGGTCGCCAAGGTCGAGCTTCTGCTGGGTCGGCTTGGCCACACGGCCGGCCGGGCGCGGCGCCTCGGCGGCGGGCATCACCAGATTGTCCGAGGTCAGCCCGCCGGTCGCCGGCTGCACCCGCGGCGCGGTTCGGCGCTGGGCCGCCGGCTCCGGCCTGTCGGCGGGGTCGGCGGCCAGCTTGGGCTCGCCGCGGCCGATGGCCGGTTCGATGTGGCGGCGCACGCCGTTGTGGCCGCGGCCGATCATCTGGCCGATCCACCGCGCGCCGGCGCCGACGCCCCTGGCGCTGCCGCGTGCGATCATGGCCCAGTCGCTGCGGCGCAGTGCGACCGCCGGCAGGAAAGTCAGCGCCGCCCCGATCGCGGCGATCCAGGCCACCGCGATCGGGTCGAGGTTGCGGATCAGGCCGGAGCCGATGCCGGTGAGATCGTCGAGCAGCACCCGGCCGACCGCGCCGCCCAGGCCGGCGCGCAGCGTCCAGGCCTCGCCGGCGGCGATGGCCGAGAAGGTGACGGCGGTCAGCAGCATGCAGATCGGCAGCGCCGTCAGCCGCAGCCACAGCGGCGCGAGGCCGAGCTGCGCGATCAGCCGCCAGCCCCATGCGGTCAGCACCAGCACCGGGATCGCCGCGGCGATCCCGATGGTCTGCAGCAGGAAATCGGCGATGTAGGCGCCGGGCGTGCTCAACAGGTTGCTCGGCGCGGCGGTCGAGGCGGTGTTCCACGACGGGTCGGCGGCGTCGTAGCTGAGCAACGCGAGCGCGAGCGCGACTCCGAGCCCGACCAGCAGCAGTCCGCCGATCTCCGCCATGCGGCGGCGGACGAAGGCCGCCGCGGCCGGCGGCAGGAAGGGCGCACGTTCGCTGGTGCCGCGTCCCGGTCGCCTGCGCGCCGTGCGCGACCGGGCGTCGGTTGCCGTTACGGCCATGGCTGATCCTCTTCCGTCATCCTTGCCGCGCTCATGTCCGGTCCATCAGCCGGGCCAGCCGCTGCAATGCCGGCTCCAGCTTCTGCGGCGGGTCGACCAGCGCCAGCCGCGCATAGCGCCGGGCGATGCTGCCGTCCGGGTCGTCGCCGAAGGCCATGTAGCCGCCGGGCAGGACCTTCACCGCAGCCTCGCGCCAGGCACGGGCGGCAAAGGCCTCGCCGTCGCCGACGTCCAGCCACAGGAAGAAGCCGCCGTCGGGCCGCGGCCCGGCGGCGTTGCCGAACACCGCGCGCGCCAGCGCGAAATTGGCGTCGTAGAACCGGCGGTTGTCGTCCACATGCGCCTCGTCGCGCCACAGCGCCACCGCGGCGTGCTGCAGCGGAATCGGCACCGGCGTGCCGGCGTAGTTGCGCAGGAAGGTGAAGGGCCCGACCAGGTCGGCGTCGCCGGCAACGAAGCCCGAGCGCATGCCGGCGGCGTTGGAGCGCTTCGACAGCGACTGGAAGATCAGGACGTTGCGCATGTCGGGGTTCACGACCGCGCAGGCCTCGGCCACGCCGGCCGGCGGCCTGCCGTCGGCGGCATAGAGTTCGGAATAGACCTCGTCCGCCAGCAGCACGAAGTTGTGCCGCTGCGCCAGCTCGACCAGCGCGATCCAGCGGTCGAGATCGGCCGCGGCGCCCTGCGGGTTGCAGGGCGAGCACAGATAGGCGACGGCGGCGCGGTCCAGGATATCCGGCGAGAGCGCGGCGTAGTCGGGCATGAAGCCGTGCTCCGGCCGCGCGGGAACGTGCACCGGCTCGGCGCCTGCCATGATCGTCGCGGCCCGATAGGCGTGGTAGGCCGGATCGGGCATCAGCGCCAGCGGCGGGCCGCTCGGCACCAGCGCACGGTCGGCGATCAGCTGGATGGCCAGGTACAGCGGCTCGCGGGTACCCGGCACCGCCATCACGTGGCGGTCGGGGTCGATCATGCCGGCCGGCAGGCGATAGCGCGTCGTCATCCAGTCGGCGCAGGCGTGCCGCAGCTCCGGGATGCCTGCCGGCAGCGGATAGCGGCTCCAGTCGTCGAAGTGGGCGGCCATGGCATCGGCGATGAACCGGGGCGGCGTGCGGCGCGGCTCGCCGATCGACAGGATCGACGGCTCGTGGCCCGCCGCCGCCGGCACGTCGGCCAACAGCCGGTTCAGCCGGGTGAACGGATGGTCGCGGATGCGGTCCAGCACCGCCCGGTCGGCGACCCGGTGTCCGCTCAGCATCCGCCCGCTCCGTTGCGCTCGCCGCAGGCATGCCCTGTCATGTCGCGAATCATGGCGAATCTGTTTCCAATCCGATATCAGAAAGAGCGGCTATCGCGTTGCCGGGTCAAGGGAATCCGCGGCCCGGGCACAAGTTCGTCGCCACGCCGTGTCGGCCGGGACTCGCGCGCCGGGCGCCGCGTTGGGCGGGCTTTGCGAATGTCGGCGCCAGCGGGACGCCAGCGATCGAACGGGCAGGGGCCAGGACGGGCGCGGAGCGCGGGGCGGGCGCGGTCAGGCGCCGGACGCCTGACCCACCAACGGTGCCAGCTTGGCGCGGAGCTTTTTCAGCGCGGCCTTCTCGAGCGTGCGCACGCGCTCCTTCGACAGGCCGAGCTCGCGCCCGATGGCCGCGAAGCTGGCGGCGGCATCGGCCAGATGGCGACGGGTGACGATCAGGCGTTCGCGCGGGGTCAACGCGGCCAGCGCCTCGCCCAGCGCGCCGCGCCGCGCGCGCGCGTCGCTGGCTTCGATGGCGGCGTCCTCCGGGGTCGGGCGCACGTCGGGCAGGCGGTCCGCCAGCGTTTCCTCGCCAGCGTCGCCATTGCCCTCGCCGTTGCCGTCGCGCGCGACGGGCCGGTCGAGCGAGCTGTCCGGCCAGGCCAGGCGCCGCGCGATCGAGATCACCTCGCGCGCCGGCACCTCGAACTGGCGTGCCATCTGCGCGATGGTCTCGCGGTTCAGCCGTTCGCCAAGCGCGTCCGCGCCTTCAACCAGGTCCGACGCCATCCGGCGCAGGGCGAGGAACAGCCGTCGCTGGCGCGCCCCGGCGCCGACGCGCACCATCGACCACGTGCGTACGGCATAGTCCTGCATCGCGGAGCGGATCCACGCCCGGGCATAGGTCGCCAGACGGACGCCCCGGTCGGGGTTGAAGCGCTGGACCGCCTGGGTCAGCGCGACGGCGCCTTCCTGCATCAGGTCGGCGACGGGAAGGTCGAAGCGGGCATAGCGCCGCGCCAGCACGGCGACGAAGCGCAGGTGGCTGGTGATCAGGGTCTCCGCGGCCGCCGGGTCGCCGGCCTGGATGCGGTCGGCCAACCGCCGTTCCTCTTCGCGGCTCAGGCGTCGGCCGTGCGAGGTCAGCATCGCTCGCGACGCAACGGCTATCCCGGCAGCCGTCACGGACGCGCGCCAGGGCGCCACGGCATCGCCGTCGCCTGCGTCATCGAACCTGTTCGAACCCGTGTCCACGCCGTCGTTCCGGCCGTTGCGCACCACGCCACATCATTGCCAAGACCCTGTGGTCTCGTGGCCTATATAACAACTGTCGTGCCGGCGGCGCAGCAAAGAATGCCGCCGATCGATGCGCCGATCGCAGCAAGGAGCCCGGGCCATGCCACGCAAGACCGAACCGACCGATCGCATCATCGACGCCGCGCTGGCGCTGGCGTCCGAGCGCGGCTGGCGGCACACCGAACTGCACGACATCGCCGCCCGGGCCGGCGTCGACCTCGCCACCGTCTATCGCGCGACCGGCGGCAAGGCCGGCATTCTCGCGGCCTGGTCCCGGCGGGTCGACCTGGCCATGCTGGACGGGATCGCGACCCCGGACAGCACCGAGACGGCGCACGACAGGCTGTTCGACATCCTGATGCGGCGGTTTGACGCATTGGGCCGGCACAAGGCCGCGGTGCTCATGCTGGTGCGCGAGATGCGCAGCCAGCCCGTGGCCGGCTTGGCGCAGACGCCGGCCCTGCTGCGCGGCATGCGCTGGGCGCTGCGCGGCGCCGGCCTGCGGGCCGACGGCCTGGCCGGCGCCGTGGCGGAGCGGGCGCTCGCCTGTGCCTGGCTCGCCACCCTGCGGGTCTGGCTCGGCGACGACAGCGCGGACAGCGGGCCGACCATGGCTGCGCTGGACCGCAACCTGCGCCGGCTGGCCAGCGTGGCGCCCGTGCTGCGCTCGCGAAGTGAACAGGGTCGGCCCGGCATGGCTGCCGGCGTGGAAGGCGCAGCATAGAGCCATTTTTTCGCTGTTTGCTGCAGCGCACAAATTTTTCTTGCATCGCGGCGGCGGTGGTCCTACATAGACGCTTGTGCGCTGCACAATTGGGCGGCAGCGGCAAGAATCGTTTGGAAGAGAGGACCCCACCATGGCTGGCAAGACCAACGGTCACGGCGATTTCGACTTCGCCAAGATGTTTTCGCAGTTCAAGCTTCCGGGTGTCGACACGGCGGCCGTGCTCGAGGCCCAGCGCAAGAATTTCGAGGCGCTGAGCACCGCCGGCAAGCTGGCGACCGAGGGTTTCCAGGCCGTCGCGCAGCGCCAGACCGAGCTGGTGCGCCAGGGCGTCGAGCAGTCGATGGCCGCGGTGCGTGAGGTGATGGCCGAGGGTTCGTTCGCCGCGCAGACCGCGAAGCAGGCAGAGATTGCCAAGCGCGGCTACGAGTCGACGCTGAGCAACGTGTCCGAGCTGAACGAGATGGTGCTGAAGGCCAACCAGGACGCGTTCGGCGTGATCAGCAAGCGCATCGGCGAGGTGATGGACGAGGTGAAGGCGCTGGCCAAGGCCGCCGCCTGACTCTTCCGGACCTCGGTTTTCTCGCGCCGATCCCTCCCCCGGCGCGAACGTGAAAAGGCTGGCCTTCGGGCCGGCCTTTTTCGTTCGGTGCGCGTGTCATGGCGGGCTTTCGCGGCGGGCGGGCGATCGCCTATCTTCGCCACGTGATCAGCCGCAACGGGAAACGCGATGACCCAACCGCCAGCCCAGGACCTCGAGTCGCGCCACGCCCTGGCCGAGGCGGTCGCGCGCGAGGCCGGGATCTATGCCCTCGGCCGTTTCCGCGACCGGGCCGGCCTCGACATCGGTTCGAAGGGCGCCCACGACGACGTCTCCGACGCCGACCGGCAGACCGAGGCCCTGATCCGCCGCCGCATTGCCGAGGCGTTTCCCGACGACGGGATCCTCGGCGAGGAAGGGGGCCGCAGCGAGGCCCGCAACGACTGGCTGTGGGTCGTGGATCCGATCGACGGCACCTCCTGCTTCGTCGCCGGCATTCCGGTCTGGTGCGTGTCGGTGGCGGCGGTCCATGCCGGGCGCGCGGTGATCGGCGTGGTCGAGGACCCGAATGCGGGCGAGACCTTCTCGGCCCGCGCCGGCGGCCCTGCCACGCTCAACGGCAGCCCGATCGGGCCCAGCGGCGCGATCGGGCTCGGCGGTGGCAGCGTCGGCGTCGGCCATTCGATGCGGATCCGGCCGGCGGAGACGATCGGCTTCATGACCCGCTTGCTCGAAGGCGGCGGCATGTTCCAGCGCAACGGCTCCGGCGCGCTGATGCTCAGCTACGTCGCCGCCGGGCGGCTGATCGGCTATTACGAGGCGCACATCAACAGCTGGGACTGCCTGGCCGCGCTGGTGCTGATCGAATGCGCCGGCGGCTGGCACAACGACTTCCTGGCCGGCGACGGGCTGACCAGGGGCAATCCCGTGCTCGCCGCCGCGCCGGGGGTGGCGGACGCGCTGCGCGGCCTCGCGGGCCTGTAGGCAGGCACGGCTGTCACAAAAGATTCATACATCTGGTCACAGACCCGGCACCGGTTTACCCTTCCCGCCCATCGACACTGGGAACAGTGCGACATCGTCATGGCCGGTGCCTGCTGCTGACGCGCGGCTGTAACAATCCGGCGTTAGGTTCGCCGCAGCCGAGACGGTGCGTTGCCGGGCCGGGTCGCCCGGCGCTTGTAGGGGAGGATAGCCATGTTCAGATCATCGATGTTCATACTCGCGGCCGCGACGGCGCTCGGCGCTGCCGCCCAGGCCCAGGAGACGATCACCTACGAGCTGTGGTCGCGGCAGGACACTTCGGGCCCGCTGCGTCCCGGCAACGTGGTCAAGGCCGCCGACCTGCTCAACGCCGCGCTGGAGGCCGAGGGCTCCGACAAGCGGGTGGCGGTGGTGGTCAAGGAAACGCCGGCCGGCGGGTTCGACGACGACGCCCTGCAACTGCTGCGCGTGTTCGGCATCGGCGAAGGCCCCGACATGTTCGTGCAGGCGCACGAATGGACCTGCGCCTTCCAGCAGGACGGCTTCCTGCTGCAGCTCGACTCCTATATCGACGCACATCCCGAGCTGTACGGCGCGATCGTGCCGTCGCTGTGGGAATCGACCATGTGCCAGGGCGGCCGCTATGCGATCCCGCAGGACGCCGAAGCGCGCATGTTCTTCTACAACAAGGCACTGCTGCGCCAGGCCGGCTATGACGAGGCCTTCATCGAGTCGATGCCGGATCGCACCCTGGCCGGCGAACTGACCATGGACGAGGTGCTCGAGATCGCCAAGACCGTGGTCGACAACACCGACGCCGAGTACGGCATCCTGCACCGGCCGTCGATCGGCCCCGACTATCTGATGGTGTTCCAGACCTATGGCAGCACCTTCGTCGACCCGGACAGCGGCAACCTGATGCTGGAGCGCGACAAGCTGGTCGCCGCCTATGACTGGTTCCAGCGCGGGGTGGAGATGGGCGTGCTCGCCCCCAACAACACCTCGATGGAGTGGGATTCGATCCGCGCCGAGTTCTACGCCAACAGCAACGCCGCCTTCTGGATGTACGGCATCTGGGACCTGGGCAGCACGGCGTTTCCGACCTACGGCCTGCCTTCCGACGAGGCCGCGTTCTTCGCCGACTGGGGTTGGATTGCAGCACCCGCAGCGACGGCCGGCGGTTCGGCGTCGAGCCTGACCCACCCCGTAATCTATGCCATCGCCGCCGACGTGGCCGAGCCCGACCTCGCCGTCAGGCTGCTGGGCCATGCCTCGTCGCTGGAGCTGAACACCGACCACGCGATCACGACGACGCATATCGGCATCCGTACCGACCAGTCCGACGACCCGCGCTATCAGGAAGCCTGGACCCTGGCACGCGCCGCCGAGCTGTTGCCGATCACCAAGTTCCTGCCGAACAACCCGCAGTTCGGCGGGCTGAACCGGATCATCTACGCCGGCATCCAGGGCGTCGAATCCGGCCAGCTGTCGGCGGAAGACGCCGCCGACTTCGTCATCGACGAGGCCACCTCGACGCTGGAAGACGTCATCGTCAAGTAGCGCGGCGAACGGATCGGGCGGGCGCTGGCCAGCGCCCGCCCGCGTCCGCGTCGGATGACGCCATTGACCTCGCTCGCGGCCCAGGCCCTGACCGAACGGCAGCTTGCCCGTCGCGCGACGGCGCGGCGCAACCTCAACTTCGTCATCTTCCTCGGTCCGGCGATCGTGCTCACGGTCGTCTTCTTCGTCGTGCCGGTGCTGATCGACATCGCGGTGTCGTTCACCGATCTCGACCGCTCGCTCAACATGTCGGGCTTCACCCTCGAGCAGTACGAGAAGGTGTTCGCCGGCGACAACCGGCTTATCGAAGTGCTGGGGCTGACGCTGATCTATGTCTTCGGCACGCTGGCGGTCTTCAACGTCACCTTCGGGCTGATCCTTGCCCTGGTCACCACCCCGATCAACAAGGTCTCCGGCGGCTTCTTCCGCGGCGTCTGGCTGCTGCCGCGGATGAGCCCGTCGGTTCTCTACATCCTGCTGTGGCTGTGGGTGGTGAACCCGTCGGAGACGGGGCTGCTCAACCAGGTCGCGATGACCGTGCTCGGCCTCGACCAGCCGCTCGACCCGAAGACCGACGTGCCGGTGATGCTGATCATCATCGCCAACGGCTTCATCGGCGCGTCGATGGGCATGATCATCTTCACCTCCGCGATCCGCGGGATCCCGGAGCACCTGTTCCATGCCGCCCGCGTCGACGGCGCCGGCTCGCTGTCGATCGTCCGCCACATCACGCTGCCGGCGCTGCGCTGGCCGATCAGCTTCATCACCATCTACCAGACGCTGTCGCTGCTGGTTTCCTTCGAGTACATCCTGCTGTTGACCAAGGGCGGGCCGTTCTACGCCACCACCGTCTACGCGCTGTACATCTACCGCCGCGCGTTCGAGAGCGGGCAGTACGCCTATGGCGCGGCGCTGGCGCTGTTCCTGATCGTCATCGGCATCGTGCTGGCGCTGCTCGGGTGGCGCTTCTTCGACATGAAGAAGCTGCTGCAGAACCCGCGGATCGAGGTGCAGTAGCTTGGCCGCGCCCGGCCTTGCGGCCCCGGCCGCCGACTGGACCGCGCTGGCCCGCCGCGGGCGGATCGAGCGACGGGTCAGGACCGGCGCGGTCTATGCCTTCCTGATCGCGGTCTCGCTGCCGATCATCCTGCCCTACATCTGGCTGGTGACGGTGGCGCTGTCGGCCGACCGCGGCATCGCCGAGACCGACGTGCTTTGGCGGGCGGTGGCGGTGCTGGTGCCGGGGCTGATCGCGGTCTGGGCGGCGGCGATGCTGGCGCAGACCCCGCGGCAGCGCTGGCTGGCGATCCTCGGCGCGCTGGCCGCGACGATCCTGGTCTTCGCGCTGGTGGTCGGGCCGGACCTGCATCTGCGCAACTTCATCTTCCTGACCGACCCGAACTTCGCCTCGGTGGTGCGCTCACGCGCCGGCGAGGTGTCCGGGGCGATGCAGTACCCCAATGTCTGGAACGCGTTCCTGAACTCGATCCTGCTGGCCGGCACCCAGACGGTGCTGGTGGTCACGGTCGCGTCGCTGGCCGGCTATTACCTGTCGCGGTTCCAGTTCCCCGGCCGCGCCGGCATGCTGCGCACCCTGCTGGTGCTGCACGCCTTCCCGGTGCTGACCCTGATCGTGCCGCTGTTCCTGATGCTCTACTGGATCGGGCTGCTGGACTCGCTGCTCGGCGTCATCCTGGTGCTGGTCGGCTTCGAGCTGCCGTTCGCCGTCTTCATCATGAAAGGCTTCTTCGACGCCGTTCCGTGGGACATCGAGATGAGCGCGCTGACCGACGGCGCCTCGCGGCGGCAGGCCTTCTTCCGGGTGGTGCTGCCGCAGGTGACCAACGGCATCATCGCCATCTCGGTGTTCTCGTTCATCCGCGGCTGGGAGGAGTACATCTTCGTTTTCACCTTCCTGATCGACAGCGCCAACTGGACGATGAGCCTGTACATGTTCTTCGTCCGCGACGACGTCATGGGCGTCGACTACGGCGTGGTCTCGGCGGTCGGCGTGTTCTATCTGGTTCCCAGCCTGGTGCTGTATGCCGCGGCGCAGAAATACCTGATGCAGATGTCGATCGGCGGCGTGAAGGGCTGAGACGGATGGCGAGCATCGAGTTCCGCAACATCGGCAAGCGCTTCGGCGACGTCAGCGTCATCAGCGGCATGAACCTGACGATCGCGGACGGCGAGTTCGTCGCGCTGCTGGGTCCGTCCGGCTGCGGCAAGTCGACCAGCCTGTTCATGCTGGCCGGCATCTATGTGCCCAGCGACGGCCAGCTGATGTTCGACGGCCAGACCGTGAACGAGGTCGAGGCCAAGGACCGCAACGTCGGCATCGTATTCCAGTCCTACGCGCTCTATCCGCACATGACCGTGCGCGACAACATCCTGTTCCCGCTGCGCTTCAAGAAGACGCCGCGCGAGGAGGCGCTGCGCCGGGCGCGCGAGGCCGCCGCACTGGTCCATGTCGACGAGCTGATGGAACGGCGGCCGAGCCAGCTTTCCGGCGGGCAGCAGCAGCGCGTGGCGCTGGCGCGCGCCCTGGTCAAGGAGCCGCAGCTGCTGCTGCTCGACGAGCCGCTGTCGAACCTCGACGCCACCCTCCGCCTCAGCATGCGCACCGAGATCAAGGCGCTGCAGCGCAAGCTGGGCGTGACCACGATCCTGGTCACCCACGACCAGATCGAGGCGACGACCATGGCCGACCGGGTGATCTGCATGCGCGCCGGCCGGATCGAGCAGGTCGGCACGCCCGACGATCTCTATGCGCGGCCGGCCAGCCTGTTCGTCGCCGGCTTCATCGGCTCGCCGCCGATGAACCAGCTTGCCGGCGCCGCGTCCGGCGGCACGCTGCGGATCGGCGGCGTCGCGCTGCCAGTCGAGGGGGCGGAGGGGCCGGTGACCCTCGGACTGCGGCCGGAGACCCTGCAGTTCGCCGACGCCGGGTTGCCGGGGCGGATCATCCAGGTCGAGCCGATGGGCCGCGAGGTGCTGTATGTGGTCGAATGCGGGCTCGGCCTGATCCGGGTGCTGCAGCAGGGGGCGGCCACGGCCCACGCGATCGGCGAGGCGGTTCATGTCGCTTTCGCCCAGGCGGACACCCTGGTCTTCGACGGGCCGACGGAGCGGCTGATCGCCGGCGCCCACGTCCGCCTGCCGGCGTGACGGCCGGTCACGGCGGCGGACGCGGCGCGATGGACGACACCGCAATCCAGGCCGGCGGCCGGACGGTGCGGCTGAAGTGGCACAAACTGCGGCGCGCGGCCGACGAGCCGCCGTTCGCGCCGGCGAACCTGCGCGCCGGGCTCGCCGCCGGCGCCGCGGTGGAGATCGACATCCGGCGCCTGGGCGACGGTGCCTGGGTCTGCCTGCACGACGACGTGCTGGACGAGGAAACCGACGGCACCGGCCCGGTCGCGGCGATCGACAGCGCGGCGGCCGCGCGGCTGCGCATCGCCGGTGCCGACTACGCGCCGCCGCGGCTGACCGATCTGATGGCCATCGTCGCGGATACGCCGGCCGTTGCCGGCCACCTGCAGCTGGACCTGAAGGAACCGGAGGACCGGCTCGACGCGGCCGCGGTCGCCAGCCTGCGGGCCGCGCTTGGCGAGGACGCGCGCCGCTGCATTCTCAGCGGCTATCATTGGCCGACGCTGGCCCGTGTCGGCTCGGCGATCCCCGGCCTTCGATTGGGATACGACCCCTATGAGGCGGCGCTGGCGAACCCGCCGCAGACCGGCGCGGACTTCGCCCGCTTCACCGAGGCCGTCCTTGCCGAGGCGCCCGATGCGGCAGCCTTCTATCTCTATCATCGCTTCGTCGGCGCGGCGCTGGCGGCCGGCGTGAATCCGATCGCCATCCTGCAGCGGCACGGCGCGTTCGTCGACGTCTGGACCCTTGACCCGACCACGCCCGACATCGCGTCGATCCTGCGCGCCGTCGTACGAGCCGGCGCCGACCAGATCACCACCAACGCGCCCGGCGCGCTGGCCCGGCTGTGGCATGCATGCGCATGAGCCGCCCCCGCGTCATCGCGCATCGCGGGGCGAGCCACGCCCATCCCGACAACAGCTGGGCGGCATTCGAAGGCGCGGTCGAGGAAGGCGCCGACGCGATCGAGTGCGATGTCCAGCTCAGCGCCGACGGCGTGCTCGTCGTGCGGCACGACCTCGTGCTGGCCGGCGGGGTGGCCGTCGCCGGCCAGATCGCCGCGCAGATCCTGCGGCAGGCGCCGGAAACGGTGCTGCTGGACGACCTGCTGGACTGGCAGGCCGGCCAACCGGTCGGCCTGCTGATCGAGGTCAAGGATCGGGCGGCCGTGCCTGCGCTGATGCAGGCGCTCGCCAGCCGCCGGACCGAAGACGTCGTTGTCGGCGGCTTCGACTGCGTCGCGATGGCCGCCGTCAAGCAGGCGCGACCGGCGCTCCGCACGTCGCTGATGATCGGCAGCGTCGTCGATCCGGCGACCCTGGTCGATCTCGCCCGCCGCTATCGGGCCGACGGCGTGCATCCGTGCTGGGAGGCGCGCGCGCCCAGGGCGTCGCAGTTGCTGACGGCCGCGGATGTCGCGGCCGTACACGCCGCCGGGCTCGCGGTGACGCTGTGGCACGAGGAACGCGAGGACGAACTCGCCGCCCTGATCGGGCTGGGCGTCGACGCGATCTGCACCGATACGCCCGCCGTGTTGCGCCGGATGCTGTGACTGCCGCTATAGTGGCCGTCGAGAACACGCGCCGGAACGCCCGATGACGACCCAGGCCACGCTGGAAACCGACGACCGCCCGCAGGGCGACTATCCCGTCTGGGACGTCGACCCCTATGACGAGGCGGTGCTGGCCGATCCTTACGACTACTACGCCGCCCTGCGCGCCCGCGGGCCGGTCGTGTGGATCGCGCGCTACGGCTGTTGGGCGATGGGTCGTTATGCAGAGGTGCATCCGACCTTCGGCGACCATCAGCGCTTCTGCTCGTCGCGCGGCGTCGGCCTGTCCGACTTCGCCAGGGAGAAGCCTTGGCGGCCGCGCAGCATCGTGCTCGAGGTCGATCCGCCCGAGCACACGCGCACGCGTGCGGTGATTACCCGGGCGTTGTCGCCGCGCGCGGTGACGGCCCTGCGCGACCGCTTTGCGGCGGAGGCCGAAGCCCTGGTCGACGGCCTGCTCGAACGCGGCACCTTCGACGCGGTCGCCGACTTCGCCGAGCCGTTTCCGCTGAAGGTCTTTCCCGACGCCGTCGGCATCGGGCCGGAGGACCGGCGCAACCTGATCGTCTACGGCATGATGGCGTTCAACGCGATGGGGCCGGACAACCGCCTGCGCCGCGACTCGCTCGCCCACGCCGCGACCGTGGTGCCGTGGATCGCGGCGATGTGCCAGCGCGACCGGCTGGCACCCGGCGGCTTCGGCGACGTGATCTACCAGGCGGCCGACGACGGCACGCTAAGCTTGGACGAGGCCGCCCTCCTGGTGCGCTCGCTGCTGTCCGCCGGCATCGACACAACCGTCACCGGCCTCGGCAATGCGCTGTGGTGCTTCGCCAGCAATCCGGACCAGTGGGCGTTGCTGCGCGACGACCCGTCGCTGGCGCGGGCAGCGTTCGAGGAGGTGCTGCGCTTCACCAGCCCGGTGCACACGTTCTGCCGCACGACCGTTGCGGATGTGGAGGTCGGCGGCATCCGCCTCGGCGCGGGCCGCAAGGTGATGTGCGTGCTCGGATCGGCCAATCGCGACCCGGCGAAGTGGCCGGACGCAGACCGCTTCGACATCCGCCGCGATACGCGCGGCCATCTCGGCTTCGGCACCGGCGTGCACGGCTGCGTCGGCCAGGCCGTTGCCAAGCTGGAGGCCGAGGTCATGTTCAATGTGCTGGCGCGCAAGGTCGGCCGGATCGCGCTTGCCGGCCAGCCGCGCTGGCGGCCGGGCAACGCCCTGCATGCGCTCGACAGCCTGCCGGTGCGCTTCGTCCCCGGATAGCGCCCGACCGGCGAACAAGAAGACTGCGAACAACCTGCGGAAAGACCTCATGGCCAAAGTGACCTATGTCGCCTTCGACGGCACGCGCACCACGGTTGACGTGCCAGACGGCACCAGCCTGATGATGGGGGCGGTGCGGAACGGCATCGCCGGCATCGTCGGCGAATGCGGCGGCTCCGCCATGTGCGCCACCTGCCACGTCTATGTCGACGAGGCCGACGTCGGCCGGCTGCCGCCGCGCAGCGAGGTGGAGGACGAGATGCTGGTCTGCGCCGCGTCCGAGGAGCGGCCGACCAGCCGGCTGAGTTGCCAGATCACGGCCGGGCCGGAGATCGACGGCATCGTGGTGCACATGCCCGAGCGCCAGGTGTGACGCCACGGTCCGTTGTCATCGTCGGCGCCGGCCAGGGCGGCGCCCAGGTTGCCGCCTCGTTGCGCGAGGAAGGCTATGACGGCGCGATCGCGCTGGTCGGCGCGGAGCCGGGTCTGCCCTACCAGCGTCCGCCGTTGTCGAAGGCCTTTCTGAAGACGCCGCTGGAGCGCGACGCGCTGATGTTGCGCAACGCCGCGTTTTTCCTCGACCAGCGCATCGACCTCATCGCCGGCCGGCGCGTTGCGGCCATCGACCGCGCCGTGCGGCGAGTGACGCTGGACGACGGCGGCAGCCGCGCCTTCGACCATCTGATCCTGGCGACGGGGGCGCGCAACCGCCGGCCGCCGATCGAGGGTATCGACGCCGCAGGCGTGCTGGACCTGCGCACCGTCGACGACGCCGAGGCGTTGCGGGCGCGGCTCGACGACGGTGGCCGGCTGCTGGTGATCGGCGGCGGCTTCATCGGGCTGGAGGTCGCGGCGACCGCGCGCCAGCGCGGGCTCGACGTGGTGGTGTTCGAGGCGTTGCCGCGGCTGATGGCCCGTGCGGTCTCGCCGGCGATGTCGGCGCATTTCCTCGACCTGCATCGGCGTCTCGGCGTCGACGTGCGGCTCGGCGCCAAGGTCGCGCGCATCCGCGCCGATGCGGGGCGGGCGACGGCGGTGGAGACGGCCGACGGCGCGATCGAGGGCGGCGACGCCGTTCTGGTCGCCGTCGGCGTCGCGCCGTGCGACGAGCTGGCCGCCGCGGCCGGGCTCACCTGCGACAACGGCATCGTCGTCGACCGGTTGCTGCAGACTGAGGATCCCGGCGTGTCGGCGCTGGGCGACTGCGCCGCCTTCGACAGCCCCTGGGGCGTGGGCCGCGTGCGCCTGGAATCGGTGCAGAATGCGGTCGACCACGCGAAATGCATCGCCCGCAGGCTGGTCGGCAGGCCCGAACCCTATGCGGCGGTGCCATGGTTCTGGACCGACCAGGCCGACGCCAAGCTGCAGATCGCCGGGCTGACCGCCGGCGCCGACCGCACCGTGGCGCAGCGCGGCGACGACGCCGGCAGGCTGTCGGTGTTCTGTTTCTCCGGCGACCGATTCGTCGGCGTGGAGAGCGTCAACCGCCCGGCCGACCACATCGCGGCGCGCAAGGCGCTCGGCTTCGAATGCGGTCTGACCGCGGACTTGGCGGCGGCCGAGGGATTCTCGCTGGCCGCCTATCTGAAAGCCCTGCCGCAGCCCTGACCGGACCGCCGCGGGCCATCGGTCGCACGGGGCTGGCCCTGCACAGCCTTGATATGCATCATAGTTCCGGATGCGCTCGATGCCATGTTGCGCGAACGGCGAAGCGCCGATCGCGTAAGGGCAGGGGAAGACACAAGGTGAAGCGTCTAGGATCGTTCGTTCCGGCGGCCGCCGTCATCCTGGGCTGGCAGTCGGCCGCGGCAGAGGAGCCGGGCGATGCCGCGACCGCGGCATCCGACGGAACGGAAACTCAAACCGAAGCCGCGGCGGCGGATTCGGGCGCCCTGCAGATCGGTTCGTTCGTGCTCGATCCGCGGCTGACGCTGACCGAGTTCTACGACGACAACATCTTCGCCACCCGCAACCACAAGGTCCACGACGCGGTGACCGTGGTGTCGCCCTCGCTGCGGCTCGATTCCGATTGGGGTGAGCACGCACTGTCGGTCTACGGCAGCATGGATGTCGGCCGCCATGCGAACCGGAGCAGCGAGGACTATGTCGACTGGCGGGTCGGCGGCGAGGGCCGCGTCGACTTCTCGCCCGAGGCGAACCTGTTCGGCGGGGCGCGCTTTACCCACGACCACGAGCCGCGCAGCTCGCCGGACGAGGTCAACGGCACCGGCCCAACCCTGTTCGACGAGATTTACGGTTTCGCCGGCGGTTCGGTCCGGTTCGATCCCCTATCCGTTCGGGCGGCCGGCACCTATCGGCACATCGATTTCGACGATGTCGACTCGACCGGCGGCACCATCAACAACGACGACCGCGACCGGGCCCTCACCGACATCGGCGCGCGTGTCGGCTATCTGATCGAGCCGGGCTGGCAGGCCTTCGTCCAGGGCGCGCTCGACCTGCGCGACTATGACGATGCGGTCGACGACGCCGGCGTCGACCGCGATTCGGCCGGCTTCAATGCGGCCGCCGGGATGGTGATCGGGTTGGAGAACGAGTCCTGGGTGGAGCTGCTCGCCGGCTATCTGCACCAGGACTACGACGGCGTCACGCTGGAGGACGTCGACGCGTTCGACTTCGGCGCCAGGCTGACCTGGCGCCCGACGCTGCGCACAACGGTGACGGGCATCGTCGACCGCACGATCGCGGAAACCACCGCGACGGGCGCGTCGAGCTATCTGGCGACCCGTTTCGGCGCCGGCGTCGAGCATCTGCTCGCGCCGGACCTGAGCGCACAGCTGTCGGCCGACTACACCTTCAACGACTATGTCGGGATTACCCGCAGCGACCGGCTGCTGGATGCCAATCTGGGTCTGGCGTACTACGTCACGCCGCACATATGGCTCGGCACCGACTATTCCTACCAGCGCCGGGAATCCGAGGCCGCCGGCGAGGATTACGACGAAAACCGGCTGTTCTTCCGCATCGGCGCGCAATGGGCGCCGCACTACAGCGACGAAGACATGGCGGCCTATCGGTCGGGCCTCGACGGCGAGGCCGATCTGGGCGGCTTCTATGCCGGCGTGCAGGGCGGCGTGGGCGAGCTCAATTCCGGCCTGGAAGGCCCGCGCGGGGCCGGCGGTAGCCTGACCGCGGATTTCGGCGCGCTGGGCTGGACCGGCGGCGCCTTCGGCGGCTACGGCGAGCGCTTCGGCAACTGGTATCTGGCTGGCGAGCTCGAGGTGGAGCTGAGCGGTGCCGACTGGACGCACACCCGCCTGCCGGGCGGTCGCCAATTCATGGTCGACAAGCAGGAGACGCTGGGCGGCTCCGGCCTGATCGGCTATTTCCTGCCGGCGGACAACCTGGTCTACGGTCGCTTCGGCGTGGTCGGAACCCGCTTCGAGACCACCTATGTGACCAGCGCCGGCACCACCAACGTGCGCGACGAGTTCGAGCCCGGCCTGCGCTTCGGCGGCGGCGTCGAGGTGCCGGCCGGCGGCGGCCTCTTCGTCAGGCTCGACCAGACCTACACCGCCTACCGCAACTACCAGATCGAGGGCGGAAACGGGCTCGACGACTTCTCGAACACCGAAAACCTGACCCGCCTCGGCATCGGCTATCGCTTCGGCATGCTGCGAGAGGGCGAGCCGGACAGCCCGGACAACCCCTTGGCGGGGTTCTATTTTGGCGGCCAGCTCGGTCACGACGGGTTGGTCAGCGCCAACAGCGGGCCGCGGCAGGCCGGCTCGGTCCTCGACGCCGAGCGCGGCGGCTACGGGGCGTCGGCCGGCGTCTACGGCGGCTATGGCCTGCGGCTGGACGATTTCTACCTGGCCGGAGAACTCGATGCCGAGATCAGCGACGCCAGTTGGGACATCGAGCGCGACCCCACCGGGCGGGTCTACTCCGTCGACAAGCATCACAGCGTCGGCGCCAGCCTGATCGCCGGCTACGTGCTCGGCGACGCGGCGCTGCTGTACGGGCGGGTGGGCCTGGTGCGCACCCTGTTCCACACCGACTATGCGACGACCGGAACGTCGACCAGCGAGGACAACACCCAGACCGGTCTGCGCTTCGGCAGCGGGGTGGAAGTGCCGGCCAGCGACACCGTGTCGCTGCGCTTCGACTTCACCTACACCGACTACGAAAGCTTCGACGTCGAATACGGCGCCAATGTCGACAGGTTCGACAACGCGGAAAACCAGTTCAGGATCGGCCTAGCCTATCGGTTCTAGTTCGATGCCGTGATGCGCCGCGGCGCATGACTGGTCGATTGAGCCATATCAAAGCAGGGCGCGCCGGCGTGTGATCGGTTGTGACATCTCGTTTCCTCAACAAGGAAGAAGACGATGCACAAGACGAAAGCGCGCCGCCTGCCGGCTGCAACCCTGGCCACGACGGCGCTCGCCGGACTCACCCTCCTGGGTGCCGGCGGCCTTGTCCAGGACGGCGGCCTGATTCCGGCGGCATTTGCCCAGCAGCAACAGCAGCACGGCGCGGGCGGCCAGGGCGGCGCCGGCGGGTCCGGCGGGGCGGGTGGCGGCGGCTACGGGCGCAGCGATGCCACCCAGGAACTGCAGGACCTGCTGCGCCAGGGCGGGCGCGGCGGCCTGTCGACCGAGGCCGACGAGGACTCCGATCGGCCGGCATGGGCGCAGGGCAACCGCGACCTCAATCCCCACGCCCAGGGCGGCGGCCAGCCGGCCGGTGCCGGGACCAGCCGCGGCGATCTTTACGGCGATCTCTATGTCATCCTGCGCGACGCCAACGGTGTGCCGATCCTGCTGACGCTGCCCAGCGGCGACCAGGTGGTCCAGCCGCTCGATGCCGACGGCAACCTGATCCCGCTCGACGCGGAAGGCGAGCCGCTCGATGCGACGCTGCTGCAGGAGGTCGATTTCGGTCGCCTCAGCGTCGGCCGTGCCCCGACCCAGGTGCTGAACCACTCGCTGTCCGAGGCGCTGACCTCGCTCGCCAGCATCTACACGCTCGACGAGAACAACGACATCGTCATCGCCGACGGCGCCTCGATCACATTCGACGCGGCCGGGCGGCTGGTGATCACGGTGGACGGCGAATCGAAGACGATCGACTCGCCGCTGGAGAACCTCGCGCTCTATGCCGACCTGATGGCCACCGGCGCGATCAACACGGTGGTGACCTTCTCCTACGTCGACGAGAACAACGAGACCATCTACGTGACCAAGGAGGTCAGCTTCGTTCCGACGCTGGACCTCGACGTCGCCGCGTCGCTGCTGGCTGCCGCTGCCGACAAGACCGGCGGAATCTCGGTCGATCTGGTCGCCTACGAGAACTCGATCCTCGACGTGAACACCGTGGTCGACGGCCAGACCGTGGCCTACTTCGACTATTCGTCGTTCACCTACGACCGGGCCGACGCCTATGCCGGCGACACGATCACCTATCTGGAGCCGACGACCGATTCGGACGGCAACACGGTCTACACGGTCGTGACCAAGTCGGTGCTGGATGCGGTGTTCGGCGGTGACGACGGCGTGTTCGATCCGACGACCGAGAACGTCAGCGACACCAATATTTCTGGCTTCGCGGTGGCGTCCGACGACGCGCTGCAGGTGATCGAGTTCGTGCACGACCACCAGATTCCGGAAAACTGATCGGCGGCGTCGGCACGACCCGTGGCGGCCGACCGCAAAGGTCGCCGCCAAGGGTGCGTCATCTAAGGGACGAATGGAATGCCAGCGAACAAGCAGGGTTTCGCCCCGGCGCTCGCTGCCGTGCTGCTGGCCGGTTTCGCCGGCGGATGGCCGGCAGCCGCCTGGGCGCAGGACGATCACGGCTCGGGCCATGAGTCCGGCGGCAGTCATGAGAGCGGCGGCGGCGGCCACGCGGGCGGCGGAGGCGGCGGCGGTCACGCCGGTGGCGGCGGTGGCGGCCACGGCGAGGACGGCCACGAGGAAGGCGGCGAGCACGAGGGCGGGCCCGGCGGCAACCGGCCCGGCGGTGCCGGGGTCGGCGGGCCCGGCTTCGGCCGCGGCGACGCCACCGGCGCTCTGGAGGATCTCCTCCGCGGCGGCGGGCGCGGCGGGCTGCATGGCGACGACGAAGGCGATTCCGACCGGCCGATCTGGGCCCAGGGCAACCGCGATCTCAACCCCCACGCCCAGGGCGGCGGCCGGCCCGCCGGTGCGGGCGTCGGCCGCGGCGACCTTTATGGCGACCTCTACGTGGTGCTGCGCGACGCCAACGGCGTGCCGATCCTGCTGACGCTGCCCAGCGGCGAGCAGGTGGCGCAGCCTCTGGATGCGTCGGGCAACCTGATCCCGCTGGACGACGAAGGGGCGCCGATCGACTCCGCGCTGGTGCAGGAAGTGGAGTTCGGCCGGCTCAGCTCCGCCCGCTCGCCGGCACAGGTGTTCGACCATGCGCTGGCCGAGGCCTATGGCACGCTCGCCAGCGTGTACACGCTGGACGCCGACCACAACATCGTCGTCGCCGACGGTGCCTCGATCGGCTACGACGCGGCGGGCCGGTTGGTGGTCACCGTGGCCGGCGAGAGCAGGACGATCGATTCGCCGCTGGCCAACCAGGCGCTCTATGCCGACCTGCTGGCGACCGGTGCGCTCGACACGGTGGTGACCTTCGCCTATGTCGACGACAACGACGAGACCGTGTTCGTCAGCAAGCAGGTCAGCTTCGTGCCGACGCGCGACTTCGACGTGGCCGCCGCGCTGCTGGCCGGCGCGGCCGACAAGACCGGCACCATCACGGTCGATCTGGTCGCCTACCAGAATTCGATTCTGGATGTGAACACGGTCGTCGATGGCCGCACCGTCGCCTGGTACGACTATTCCGCATATGCCTATGACCGGGCCGCGGCCTATGCCGGCGAGACGCTGACCTATCTGGAGGCCAGCACCACGTCAGGCGGCGACGTGGTCTATACCGCCGTCACCCGGCCGCTGCTCGACGCGGTGTTCGGCGGCGCCGACGGGGTGTTCGATCCGGCGAGCGAGAATGCGGCGGGCACGAACATCGCCGGCTTCGCCACCGCGTCGAACGATGCGTTGCGGGTGATCGAATTCGTCCACGACCACCAGGTGCCGGGCAGCTGACCGCCCCGTTCTCGGCAACCGGCTACAGATAAAGGGCCGGCGCCTGCAAGCGCCGGCCCTGTCGTTGAGCGGCCGGACGACGGCGTCAGCGGTTGCCGCCGCCGCCGCCGCCACCCTGGCCGCCGCCGCCACCCTGGCCGCCGCCGCCCTGGCCGCCGCCCTGGCCGCCGCCACCCTGGTGGACACGGTCACGGTCACGGTCGTGCAGCTGCGTCTGCAGCTGCAGGCAGTCCTGCGTGGCCGAATCGCAGTCGCGCAGGCGTTCCTGGTCGCGCAGCTGCTCGCGCAGCGGGTCGCAGCCGTCGCCGCTGCAGTCCTGCAGCATCAGCCGCAGTTGCGTCATCAACTGCTCGCGAACCTGCTCGCACGCCGGGTCGCCCACCGTGCAGGCCCAGACCTGCTCGCGCAGCTGCAGCATGGTCTGTAGCCGGTCGTCGGCCTGCGCGCCGCCGGCCAGCGTCATCCACGCCGTGGCAGCGGCGGCCGCGAGGCCGGCGCCGCGCCGGAACCGTGTCGATGAAACACGCATCGGAACCATCTCCCTTTCGGTGCCCTTGCGGGATTGGTCCCTGCCTACGGCGTCGGCCCGGCGCCTCCCTTGACCGGTGTCAAGTCGTGTCGGGCTACCGGTCGAGCGTGCGGAAGAAGGCGCGGATTTCCGCGGTCAGCGCCGCGGGCTGCTCCATCGCGGCGAAATGGCCGCCGCGCGGCATCTCGGTCCAGCGGCGGATGTCGGTGTAGTAGAGCGCCGCCAGCGACCGCGGCGGCCGCAGGATCTCGCGCGGGAACTGGCAATAGCCGACCGGCACGCCGACGGCGTGGCCTTCCGGCACCGGCCACGGGCCGTGCAGCCGCGCGTAATAGGGCCAGAACGACGAGCCGATCGCGCCGGTCAGCCAGTACAGGCTGATGTCGGCCAGCACGTGGTCGCGGTCGAAGGCGCTGTCGAGGTCGCCGCCGCAGTCGGACCAGGCCCGGAACTTCTCGACGATCCAGGCGGCGAGGCCGAGCGGCGAGTCGGTCAGGCCGAACGCCAGCGTCTGCGGCCGGGTGCCCTGGATCGCCTGATAGCCGGTGTCCTCCTTCAGCCAGGTCGCCAGTTCGCCGAAGAACGCCCGCTCGGCCGCATCGGCCTCGTCCGGCGCCTTCAGGCCGGGGCGCAGGATCATCAGGTTGAGGTGGATGCCGGCGACCCTGTCGGGATGGGCGAAGCCCATGCGCGAGGCGACGATCGAGCCCCAGTCGCCGCCCTGCGCCGCGAAGCGGCGATAGCCCAGCACCTCGGTCATCAGGTCGGCCAGGCAGTCGGCGATCGCCTCGCAGCCGTAGCGCGGCTGGTTCGGCCGGAACGACAGCCCGAAGCCGGGCAGCGACGGCGCAACCACGGTGAAGGCGTCGGCCGGGTCGCCGCCGAACCGCGCCGGGTCGGTCAGCATCGGGATGATGTCGAGGAACTCGAACACCGAGCCGGGCCAGCCGTGCAGCAGCAACAGCGGCCGCGGGTTCGGCCCGACCCCCTGCACGTGCAGGAAATGCACGTCGATGCCGTGCAGCGGCACGGTGAACTGCGGAAGGGCGTTCAGCCGCGCCTCCTGCGCCCGCCAGTCGAACCGGTCGCGCCAGTGGCCGACCAGGTCGCGCATGTAGCCGACGTCGGTGCCATAGGCCCACGGCGCGTCCGGCGCCTGGTCGGGAAACCGCGCCCGCGCCAGCCGCGCGCGCAGGTCGTCGAGCGCGGCGTCGTCGACATGCAGGGTGAACGGCGTCGGGGAAGCGGTCATCGCAGGGTTCCGATACAGCGCAGCCACCCCGGGTATGGCCGCATGCGCGGGCGCGCACAAGCGGCGAGCGGTGCCGCGCTGGGAGGTTGTGCGATGAGGGGAAGGGAGTGGGGAGACCAAAGCTGGACCGCAGACACGATGGCAGACAGCGACAGGAAGCCCAATCACGCTCAGCGCGCTCTAGGAACTGGCCTCAGCGGCTTTGGCAGGCGGTCACGGGTCAGCGCCGAGCGATCATTGGACGCAACGAAGTGGAGACGCCAGCAGTGGCCCGAGACAGGCAGGAACGCGACCGGTTGGTTGAACGCCAGCTCTGCGAACGACGGCACCTACAGGTACGCATCGACGCATGCTACCAACGTCAGGGCGGAGGCATTGGATGAAATCCGGCGCGACTCGCAGGCCATGCTAGAAAATGCACCGGAGGCTGTGTTCTGACCGACGGAAGCTGAGAACGATGGGCAGAGGCAGGCCAAACGGCGAAGGCTCGAACTATGTCGGCAGGGGCCGATGGGGTTCCGAAGGCGGATAACGCTGCGCGCAAGATGCGTTGTACTACACGCCATCTTGTCTCGCCGTCCGCGGCGTCTCGGCAAGGGGGGCGTGCTGCTCCCGTTGCATCCCCCTGCCTGAGCCACGATTTTGAGAGGCTTCGTTAACACCCAACCGCAGTGCGCCTCACTCAACAGGCCAGACTGTCTGTGGACTGCGTGATCCAGTTTGCTATACTCGCGTTATAATTGCGAAAATCACCGATGATAAAAGACAGTGATCTGAAAGAGATAGCGCCAAAGACCGCAGTGGGCACAGCGTCCCCGGACCATGTTCAATCTGGGATACCCATTCCAAAGGTCGTGCGTGTTAAGAGCTTCAGCCCTGACGATTGGGAAAGCTTCGTCGAAGAGTGGGCAACAACGCCCTCAAGCATCTATGAAAGAGTGCGCTGCTTTGGCGGGGCCGGTGATTACGGAGTTGGATATAGCTGGCTTTACCTCTGCCCAAGGGTTCGCTGATGTATGGGACAATTACCAATGCAAACGATACGATCATCCTTTATGACCTAGCGACGCATGGGTCGAGATTGGGAAAATAATATACTATTCGTATTTGGGGAATATACACCACCGCGCTATCATCATTTTGTTTGTTCGCAAGGAATTGGAACGAAGCTCGAAAACTTCTAAATAATCCGAGCAAGCTCAAAGAAGAATTCAAAGATAACTGGAGTGCATAATCAGGACAAGATCACCACAGTGAAATCCATATCTCTCGCGGGCGATCTTGAAGCATACGTAAACTCCTTTGATTTCTCCATCTTCACGTCAAAGTCACATGTAGAGTTAATCGATGCTCACTCAACGACCGGCTTTCATGCGGTCCGGTCTGGTGGCGGACTCCCGCCTCGACCTGCCCCAGAGAGCCTGCTGACCAGCCCCGCCGCTGCGGAGAGTCGCCACATCCGCCAATTGCTTGACGCCTATGGAGATGATCTCGGACGATCCTCGCGGACACAGAGGCCCCGGAGCCCCATGCCTCTATGAAGAGAGACTACCTTCGACAGCGGGAGCGATTCATCATGCCGAGTCGTTACGGAATTTTGCGCGGGATACAGTGTTGCAGCGGGACTTTCGACGATCTACAGGAAGAGATTTTTCAGGGTGTGGTTGATATCGCCGAAGGAGTCACGCCAACGGTTACGAGCGGATGAAGGCTACGATTTCGCATGCATCGAAGTTCCGGCCTAACGGCAAACCCCCTCGCTTCTGCGACAAAAATCCAAGATCAACAGGGGATATGTCACCAGCTAGCTAACATCGATCGATTGACATGGGTGCCACCGATGACTAGCGCTCGGCACCCTACTCCGTTCAACAGCCCGCTGAGACCGGCACGCGATCGCTTGCCATTCTTGTTGCCGCTTATCCGGATGCATTCGATTTGCAACGGCTCGTGGAAATGGACTACCTCGTAGTTCATTCCGGTGACGCTGACGGACCGACGAGTCAACGCGCGCCGTTGCCTCTTCGCGCGGGTGAGCTTCTCGTACGGCGTGGGCTGGATAGAAAAGGGCTTGAACCTCATGATGAGCAGGCATCTGATCCAGCGCCTGCCCACCATGGACGGATCTGCATACGTAGCAGGAGAACCAGCTGCCCCATTCTTGGCCTCTCTCTCGACCATATACAAGGCGATTAGTCGAACGCGCAATGTGGGCGGTAGAACGGTTCCACAACGTGCCGACAGCAGAAGTCACTCGCATCACTCACCGTCTATTTGAAAGGTGGTCCAGCGAATTTCAGCCTCTCCAGTCGCCGGGAGGGCAGTCATGAGCAACGAGCGGATCGAGTTAAGGCGAGTTGCATTTCAGGGGCCAAAGGAGAAGCGTCGCTGACTTGATCTCTGGTGTGAATGTCATCTGCGGTGCGTCAGACACGGGCAAGTCATTTCTTGCGGAATCAATCGACTTCATGCTCGGAGGTTACCAGTTAAGAGAAATACCCGAGCGCGCTCGATATGGAGAAGCCAGCTTAGGACATCAAGATAACGCCGGATGAAAAGTGGCGGATACATCGCGCAACAAGTGGCGGAAATTTCACTCATAGCTGATCTGCTCGACGAGAATTCAGAATTAACTATTCTCAAGCAAGCGCACGGGCACGACAAGACAGACAACCTATCTGGATTTCTTCTGGAAAAAATCGGGCTAGGTGGAAAGAGAATACTACGTAGTGCGGTAAAGGCTACCACCAGAGCCTTAGTTTCAGAAATCTTGCGAGACTTGTAGATTGTGCAAGAAGGTGAGATTCATAGATTGGGTCGCCATTCTGGGGTGGTCAATACACGCTGAAAACAGCAGAGTTAGCGACAATAACGCTCTTACTCACTGGTGTTGACGATTCTGGCGTCGTTCCCGCCGCTGTCACAGATTCCGACAACAGCTCTCAAATCGAATTGATTGATGAGTTGCTTGCAGATTTGCAGACTGAGATTGAGGATATGGGAGTTGGCCGTTCTGGAGTTAGATGACCAACTCACTCGGCTAGAGACGCGTTGGACGAAAGACGGGATGAACTCGCCGCCAGTCAGTTAGTCCTGAATGAGGTTCTTCATACGCGTCGAAGTGTGTTTGAGAAACGCGAGGAAGCCCAGTCTCACCTCGATGAGATAGCCGATCTTCTTTGCGCGATTTGCATTACTCCAAGAGCATTATGCCGTGGACGTTGAACGGCTCAACGCTATCCAAGAAAGTGGGTCGGATGTTTGCATGTTGAGGCTGTTCCATGCCTGATTGCGGAGCACAGCCCGAGGCACAGCATTTAGACGAGAGCTGCGAAGGTGATGTTGAGGCGATCATTGTTGCCGCGGCAGCAGAAATAGAAAAGATTGAGAATCTTGATACAGAACTTCGCACAACGATTGGCGATTTAGAGGCTGAAGTCATGACCTGCGCGGGCAGATTCAAGAAAATGACTGACGAATATGGGACTTTCGATCTCAGATACAAGAGAGCCTAGCGCCTAAACTGGTAAGAGGATCGAGCGAAATTTTCTGCTCTTGTGGAAGAGCGATCAACTGCTCGATCAGGATTATATTTGTATTCGAGGCAAGAAAAGCTACTGGAGAAAAAGTCAGCACTAGAAACACAGGACGAGGCAGAGACCAGAGGGGCGCGCGTGTTGCGGCCGGCCTTTGATGCAATCGCGCATGATTTCTCGCTCAAATTGGCGACAGTTCTAAAAGCTTGGAATTTGCCGGGAGAGTGCCGGGTTCATTTTGACAAAGAAACGACAGATTTTGTGATAGACGGAAAGCCTCGTGGAAGTCGAGGAAAGGGCCTTCGAGCAATCACTCATGCCGCAGTAACCATAAGCCTTCTGGAATATTGCCTCGAGAATGATCTTTCATCCGGGTTTCGTGGTTTTAGATTCTCCCCTCTTGGCTTATTTCAAACCGGAGGGCGATGATGATATGATGTTGAAGGGAACGGATCTAAAAGAGCGCTTTTATCAGTATTTGGTTGAACATCATTCTGGCGGTAGTCAGGTTGTTATCATTGAAAACCAACATCCCCGGCGTTCGTTGAGGATCAGATTTCCATGACCGTGTTCACTGGAAACCCCAATAGCGGGCGATATGGCTTCCTGTAGAGCGCCTGGCGGGCTTCGCCCCTCGCGCGCGCAAGGCATCCAAACGCATCCGCTACGCGGGGCCCTCGTTCGGAGCCTCCTTGCACTTGTTACCCCCATTCCCGGCGAGGGCCAAGGGCTGCTGGCGCAACCCGTATGTGGAGTTAGAACCGCTTGGCTGCTATGCCGCCACGATATGATGGCGGAGTCGGGCGTGCACAATTCGTCGATGATGTCGCTTCAAGCGCCACCAGACGAGAGCGATGAAGAAAGTTTCGAACCGATTAGAACCAGATTTCTAATGGCGATTCAATATGTTGGGCGGAAAACTGCCTAGAAAAGTAGATTGGCGCACCTGACAGGATCTGAACCTGTGACCTCTGCCTTCGGAGGGCGGAGGATTATCGTTTCGCCCGTGTCCACGCCATTCCTGACCATTCTGCAAATCCGCAGATTTGCTCGCGCTATGCGGATAGACGTTTCCTCGGCGTTCCGCTTGTTTCCGCATTCGGTGATTGCTATGTGATTGCCAGCAATCACCGATCTGGGGCGGACAGACGATGCCGACGGCCAAGCTCACGAAGAAGGTCATCGATGCATTGGAAGCCGGCGAGCGGGACCGGTTCCTCTGGGATGGGGAGCTTGCAGGATTCGGGGTCAAGGTCACGCCGACCGGCCGCAAGGTCTATCTCTGCCAGTATCGTGCCGGGCACGGCCGTCGCGGCGTGACCCGTCGCTACACGATTGGCCCGCACGGCATGCCTTGGACGGCAGACGAGGCGCGGTCGGAGGCGAAACGGGTGCTCGGCCGCGTGGCCAACGGCCAGGACCCGGCTGGGTGGAGCGGCGTGCGGCCAGCACGGCGCCGACCGTCGCGGAATTGTGCGATCTCTATCTTCGCCGCCGAGGGCTGCACGACGAAGAAGGCCTCGACGGTCGCCACCGACCGGGGCCGAATTGCACGGCACACATCAAGCTGCTCCTCGGCCGAAAACGCGTGGGCCGACCTGACGCGCGCCGACATCCAGCGCTTCCTTCGAGACGTCGCCGACGGCAAGACCCGCGCGGACGTTAAGACGCGCCAACACGGTCGCGCGATCGTCAAGTGGGGCGAGGAACGCCACGCGCACAGTCGGGTTGCTCGGCGAATCCTAACCTTGCCAGGACCGCGGTATGCGCGCGGACAACCCGGCGCGAGGGGTCAAGCGCTTCCCGGACCGAAAGTGCGGCCTTGTCCCTGGCCGAGCTCGCCAAGCTCGGCGACACGTTGCGCAAACTGGAGCGCGATGGCGCCAATCCGGCGGCCGCCGGATCATTCGGCTTGCCTTCACAGGGGCACGCAAGAGCGAGATCGTAAACCTGCGTTGGTCGGAAGTGGACTGACCGCGATCTGCTGCGGCTCGAGGACCTGAAGTCAGGACAGAAGACCATCCCGCTCGGCGCACCGGCGCGCGAGGTGCCGTCGCGGCAGCGGCAGCATGACAAGTCCCCCCACGTGTTTCCGGCCGAGTCTGGCGACGGTCGCTACCAGGGCGTGGAGAAGATCTGGCGGGAAAGCGCGGGTTCTGGCCGGCTTTCCCGACCTGCGGATCCACGACCTGCGGCACTCCTTGCAAGTATGGGGCTCGCGACTGGAGATGCCTTGCCGGTGATCGGGGCCCCATCACTCGGCCATGCCGACGTCAAGACCACGTCGCGCTACGCTCATCTGGCGGATGATCCGCTCAAGGCCGCGGCCGGCCGGATCGCCGACGCTGTTGCCAGCGCGATGGGCGAGGCTCCCGCTGACACGGTGGAAGCCGAGATCGTCCCTATCGATGGAAAGCGCAGGCGCGCATAACCGCTGTCTGGATCATCCGGGGCGGACGCCGATGAAGGCTAGTTGTCCCTGGCTTGGGCACTTCACCGCATGGCATCACTATGGCGAAAGCGGACGGGAACCACCTGCCCCCTCCTAGACTAGAAGATGAAGACGCCCTTTCCGCTGGCCTGGCTGTCGAACTTCTCGTAGGCCTGTGCGGCGTCCGTGATCGACCAGCGGTCGCTGAAGATCAGGTCGATGTCGACGCCACTGGCGATGAACTCGGCGCACCGCCTCATTCCCACGATCGAGAACGTGTACGAACCGATGCACGTGCGCTGGCTCTGATGATGTCGTTCCAGCCGATCACGTTGAAGCTGCCGCCAACGGCGACAAGGGCGATACGGCCCCATGGCGCCGTGCTGCGAACGGCCTGGGCCTCGGCGGTCTCGCCACCGGCGCAATCCAGAGCGCAGGGACGCCACGCCTTCCTTGGTGAGCTTGCGGACTTCCTCGACAGGATCATCGGTCTTGCCGTTGACGGCGTGAGCTGCACCGAAGCGGCGTGCGGCCTCGACCCGGCTGGCATCGATGTCGATGCCGATGACGGGCACACCCATGGCAGAGGCGAACCGGACGACCGAGAGCCCGACGGGCCCGAGGCCGAATACCGCGAGCGTATCGCGGGCGCTCACGCCCAGCCGACAGATGGCGCCGTAGGCGGTCCCGGTGCCACAGGCAATCGCCGCGCCGCCGACGAAGGAGACCTCGTCCGGGAGCTTGACCAGCGTCGAGACCGGGACACGCATGAAGTCGGCGTGACCGCCATGCAACACGGCGCCGTGCGGAGCGGCGCCCTCGACGCACATCTGCGTCCAGCCGCTGCGGCAATGGTCGCAGACGCCGCAGCCTTCGTAGTGAAAGACCATGACTCGGTCGCCTTTGCGGAACCGCGCCGGATCGACGTCCGGTGCCACCTCCTCGATCACGCCACAGGGCTCATGCCCGGCGATGATCCGCGTGTCCTTGGCGCGGTCCCGGGAGAGCTTGAACCCCTGCGCGGCGAGCTGGGCGATCGGATCCTCCGCGCGGTAGAAATGAAGGTCGCTGCCGCATATGCCCGAAGCCTTCATCCGGATGACGGCCTGGCCCGGCCCGGGGGCGGGGTCGGGGAAGGTTGTGACCTCGAGCGTTCTATTCCCCGTGAAGACGACACCGCGCATGTCCAGGCTCCCGTGGCCCCCGGGGGAAAAGGCACTTCGTGCATGCCCCGCGAAATGATTGCCAGCTTGGATCACTGGTCTCGTTTTGCTCCGCGCGCAATGCATAGCTCACGCGCACCAACGCTTAGTTGTAACTTGAAATTATAATATGCAGCGCCCGGTGGGGCATGCGTCTGTGTTGGAGACAGGCGACATGCTAGGCAGCATCCGTGCGTAGCTTGGCAGAGCGGCATCATTCCAAGGTCGACGCGCCGTGTCGCGCGGTCGCGCCCTTGGCCGAAGGTGCCGGAGAGACCGAGGCACGCCGACAGTACTGCCGTCACGGCCGGTCGATCCGGGCGTGAGGCGTGTGCGGGAGGGGGATCGGATGACAAACTCCGTTGTGCAACAATCCGTCATGCCATTGACCGGTCATCGCCTCTCTAGGCGCGACTAGGCAAGGCTGCTTCCGCAGGGCTATGGGGATCGGGCTTGTGCAGCCGGACACTCCGCTCATGCGACTCGAGGCGGTCGCCAAGACCTTTCCGAACGGGACCGTGGCCCTGCGCGGCGTAGACCTCGACATCGAGACAGGGAAGGTGCACGGGCTGTTGGGCGCAAACGGCGCCGGCAAGTCGACGCTGATCAAGATCCTCTCGGGCGCATACCCGGCCTCCACGGGCCGGATCATCTGGCGCGGAAAGCTGGTGACCTGGGATAGTCCGCGCGCTGCCAACGACATGGGCGTGGCGACCATTCACCAACACATCCCCCTGGCGCCCACCCTTTCGGTGCTGGAGAACGTGTTTCTGAGCGATCGCAGGTTGTGGCGCAGGTCTTCTTCCACCCGGCGCCAATTCGATGCGCTTTGCGATCGCGTTGGCTACTGGCTCGATCCGGATGAACCGATCGGGGACCTGCCGATCGGTGAGCGGCAGATGGTATCGATTTTCCAGGCCCTGGCGACAGGCGCGGACCTTATCGTCATGGACGAGCCGACGGCTTCGCTTGCCGCCAAGGAGCGCGAACTCGTCTATGCCACGGTGAAGCGGCTCAGCCAGGGCGAGGGCAAGGCGATCCTCTTCGTCTCGCACTTCCTGGACGAGGTCATGGCGTTGACCGATCAGGTCACGGTCCTGAGGGACGGTCAGGCGGTGCTGCGTGCCGAAACCGCGCATCTGGATGAGGCACGGCTCGCCCAGGCGATTGTCGGAAAGGAGATCGTTGCGCTGGAACGCGACGCGATGCGTCGGCCGGCACCCGACCCCGAAGGCGATGCGGGTCGCCCCATGTTGGAGCTGCGCGACCTGGCTTCACCTGGAAAACTCGCGCCGCTCTCGCTGCAACTCATGCGGGGCGAGGTCGTCGGCATCGCCGGACTGCTCGGCTCGGGCCGCAGCGAACTCCTGCATGCCGCATTCGGGGCAGATCACCGGGCGACTGGCGAGGTGCTGCTCGACGGCAAGGCGGTTGGACGCAGCACGGGCGCTGCCGTGAAGGCTGGCATGGGGCTCGTCCCCGAGGACCGGAACCGCCAGGGAATCATCCCCGAGTTTCCGATCTGGCGAACGATCACCTTACCCGACCTGGGCGGCGTGTCGATGCTCAGTGCCCTGCCGGTCGAGGCGCGCGAGCGGCGGCGCGGCTGGGAGGCCATCCGCAAGCTCTCGATCAAGGCCAGCTCACCTGACATCCTCGTGACCGATCTCAGCGGCGGCAACGCGCAGAAGGTCACGATCGCGAAGTGGCTGTTCAGCGACGTGAAGGTGTTCCTCCTGGACGAGCCGACGGCCGGCATCGACGTCGGTGCGAAGTCGGACATTCTGCACCTGATCCGGCAACTTGCCGCCGAGGGCAAGGCGGTGATCTTCGTCTCGTCCGACTTCGAAGAGCTTCTCGTGGTCTGCGACCGCATCCTGGTGTTGCGGGACGGACGGTGCGTGGCCGAGCGTGAGGTCCAACAGACGAGCGAGCACGATCTGCTGCTGCTCGCAGGCGGCCAGACCGCCGACCAATCGGCCGTCCGGCACTAAAGTATCCGAGCGTAGGGACCCGCCATGTCGACATCCTCTGGTGCCGAGACGAAGGTAACGGTCGGCCCGGATCGGCATTCGTCGGAGCAGAAGATCGACTGGCGTCGGTTGTTCGGGTTGCGCGAGATGGGCGTCTACTACGCCCTGCTGCTCCTGATCGCCGTTCTGGCCGTGGTGACGTCCTCCATGGGACGCGAGAACTACCTGAGCGTTCTCAATCTCACGAACGTGCTCTACCAGTCCTCGTTGATCGCAATCATGGCCGTTGCGATGACGGTCGTGTTGATCAGCGGAAACTTCGATCTCTCCGTCGCGTCGGTGGCCGCATTCTCGGCGGTCCTGCTGATCGGCAATGCCGACGCGCTCGGCTATTGGCCGGCTATCGCGTTGGCGATGGCGGCGGCCATCGGGCTCGGGCTTCTGAACGGCGTGATCGTGCAGTATGTCGGCATCAATGCCTTCATCGTCACGCTCGGCACCATGACGGCCGTGCGCGGGCTGATCCTGATCTACACAGACGGCCGGTCGCTCTCCGTTTCGGACCCCGAGATCATCGAAGCGATGAAGGCGTTCGAGGGTGGGCGCTACGATGTCGGCTGGCTCATCCTGGCCCTGGGCATCGTGCTCCTCGTCCTGGGCGCGTTCGGCGCGGTGCGGTCCCGGAACGCGCGCAAGTCCCTGTCCCCGACCCATATCGGCCTGGTGCTGGGTGGGTTCCTCTTCCTCGCCATAAGCGCGATCACCGATGCGACCCTTGAGCTGCGCAATCCGGTGATCTACCTGATAATCTTCACGTCCATCGTGTGGTTCACCCTGACCTTCACGATGGTGGGCCGCAGGCTCTATGCCGTCGGCGGCAACCCGGAAGCCGCGCGGCTGTCAGGCATCAACGTGACCCGCTACAAGCTGCTGGCCTTCGTCTTCTGTAGTGGAACGGCTGGGTTCTCGGGCATCCTGTTCGCCAGCCGACTGCGGTCGATCAACCCTTCGGCCCTGACCGCGGCGGAGTTGACGGTCATCGCCGCTGCCATCCTGGGGGGGACGTCGCTGTTCGGCGGCGCCGGCAGCGTGATCAAGACGCTCGCCGGGGCCCTGCTCCTCTACTCGCTGACGAACGGCTTCAACATCCTGAACCTCGGTGCCAACTACCAGGGCTTCGTCGAAGGTGTCGTCGTCGTGGCCGCCGCGGCGATCTACACGGTCGGCAGCAAGAGAGCCAAGTCCAAGACGGGCGGCTGAGCCGCACACGACAATCAACCGCTTTCCGGGGAATGCCATGTCCGAAGTTCCAGGCATCGACTACACCGGCAAGGTCGCCTTCGTGACCGGCGCAGGCAGCGGAATCGGCCGCGCCACGGCCATCGCCTTCGCGCGCGCCGGGGCGTCCGTTACTGCCGCCGACATCGCCGAGGGGGGACTCAACGAGACGATTTCCGAGGTCGAGGCCTTTCATGGCCGGATAATGCCGGCCCTCTGTGACGTGACCCGCGCCGCCGACGTCAGCGCCGCTCTGCGCAAGACGGTCGAGACATACGGCCGGCTCGACGCTGCCTTCAACAACGCCGGGATCGAGCAGCCGGCCCAGCTGATCGCCGATCTCTCCGAGGAGGTCTGGGACCGGACCATCGCGGTCAACCTCAAGAGCGTGTTCCTCTGCATGAAGCATGAGATCGAGATCATGCTCGGCCAGGGCGGCGGCGCAATCGTCAACACCGCATCCGGTGCCGGCGTCCTGGCGATCCGGGGACAGTCGAGCTACTGCGCGTCGAAATTCGGCGTGGTCGCCGCCAGCAAGGTCGCGGCGCTTGAATATGCCGACAAGGGTATCCGGGTGAACGCGATCTGCCCGGGCATCATCGATACGCCGATGATCGCCCGCTACACCGGCGACACGCCGGAGGGCCGGGCACGCGTCATCGCGCAGGAGCCCGTAGGCCGCATGGGCCACCCGGAGGAGATTGCAGGGACTGTGCTGTTTCTCTGTTCCGACGCCGGCGCTTTCGTCACCGGCCACGCCATGGTCGTCGACGGCGGCCAGACCGCCGGAATCTGACGCCAGGCAATCAGCCGAGGCAGCGGATCAGATCGGTCGCGTTGGCGAGGGACTCGAGCCGGCCGGCGATGTCCAACGCCTGGTCGACCCGCGCCGGGGAAAGCGGACGGGCGGCGACCGAGGCGCATTCGCGGAACTTGGTGCGGATGTCGTCCCAGGACATTGGGTTGTCGGCGTTGCCCGGCACCCCATGCCCCTCGCGAACCCAACTCCGGCCGTCACGTGCATGGATCTCGACCCGGCCGGCGGGCAGCACATCTTTCCAGTCGAGGCTCGGATCGGGCGCCAGTTCGATGGTGCTTGCGACGCTGGCTACGTCCGGATCGCTGAGTGCCGCGGGGAGAAATCCGCGACCGTCATGCCGCGGCGGACGATGGCGACCGAGACGAGGAAGGGCAGGCTGAATTTCGCATCGACCAGCGTGGCCGGCACGCGGCGCTCGTCCAACGGCCGGCACATCAGTTCGTGATAATCCCCCACATGCAGCCGGGTCCGGGCGATATCCGCCGGCACGAGGTCGTTCTCCGCGACGATGTCGATCGCCGCCTTCATGTGGCTGTGGGCCGTGCCGACGCAGGGCCACCGCTTGTAGAGCGTGCCGCCGCCGAGAAAGACGCGCCCGAGGTCGCACAGCATCGCTGCGCGATCGTAGCGGCCGCCGAAATAGGTGCTGAAGACACCATACTGGCCCTCGAACAAGCGGTCGATACCGGTGGTCCCCTTCTCGGCCATCATCGCCGCGAGCGCAGCCCCCTTGGCAGAGAAGCCCGCATAAAGCCCGCGCAGATCGCTGCCGCGGCCGGCCACCATTTCCATGATCCCGCTCGACTGCATCGAGGCGATCCCCATTGCGGCGGCCGTGCGGTCTGCGGAAAGGCCCAGTGTGCGGGCAGCCGCAGCCGCGGCTGCAAAGACGCCGAGAACGGTCGACAGGTTCCAGTCCTTCGTCCATCCCACATTGCACCGCAGGCGGGCAAAAATGTCCTGGCCCGCAGCCACGGCCGCGATGATGTCGCGCCCGCTGATGCCGCCCTGCCGCTCGGCAACCGCGAAGACCGCCGGCACGATCGAGCTCGACGCATGCTGGCCCCACGGCGTCTGGTCGTCGAAATCGAGGCAGTGCGCGAGCGCACCGTTGGCCAGAGCCGCCATCAGAGCCGGTGCTCTTCCGCCGAAGCCCAGAAGCGTGCACTCCGCCGAGCCGCCCGCTTCGCGCACGATCTCCGTCACGCTGCGCGCCGCGGGCTCCATGCCGCTGGCCGCGAGGATCACCCCGAATATGTCGATGATCGATTTCTTGGCCGCCTCGCGGGCCTCCGGGGACAGGTCGTCGTGGCCGAGCCCGGCGGCGAACCGCGCGAAAGCATGAACCAGGTCGCGATCTTCGGACATGGCTCGATACCCTTGATTGTTGAGAGCCAGGACTGTTCGGCCGACGCAGTGAGATGCGTTGCATCGCACATCGGTCCGCATCCGGCATGCGTGCGATCCGCCTCAAGCGCAACCCGGCACCTTTCATATAATCAGGCGTTATAAGACGGTTGATCGAATTCAGTTTGGAGGTTCTCAAACCCCGCAGCGGGTGGGAATTTCGCCTTGAGGGCCCGGTGTCAAAGAAAATGCGCACTGCCGGGGTCCCGACAGGAGGAACGCCAGCATGATCAACAAGACAACCGGAGCCTTGGGGCTCTCGGCAGGGCTTGCCCTTGCGGCCGGTAGCGCCTTTGCCCAGGACTCGACCTACGGCTACGTCGCCGGCAGCATGATCTACCCTTACAACGTCTCGACTGCCCAGGGCTTCGAAGAGGCTGCGGAGGCGGCTGGCGTCAGAGCGGTGGTGCTCGATCCGCAGGGCGACGTCGAGAAACAGGGCAACGCCATCGACGACCTGATCGCGCAGGGTGTCGATGCCATCGGCTTCCTGCCGCTCGACTCCGTGGTCGCGGAATCCTTCGTCGACAAGATCACCGAGGCCGGTATCCCCTCGGCCGCCATCGCTGTGCAGGTCGGCGACCCCGCGACCCGCGCGCTTGAGGATGTCTATCCCAACTTGAATGCACTGGTTACACCCGACGATGCATTTGCTGGCGAGCAAGCGGCGACGTTGGCCCTGACCATGTTGCCGACCGACCGAACGGTGAAGATTGCGATCGTCGAGGGTGCGCCTGGCTATTCGGCTGTGACGCAACGGACACTCGGCTTCACGCGTGCACTGGACGCGGCAGGGATCTCGTACGAAATCGTCGGGTCGCAACCCACCGACTGGACTCCGGAAGAGGGCGAGGCGGTCTGCCAGAACTTCTTGACGTCGAATCCGGATATCGACCTGATCTTCAGCCAGGCCGATGACATGGCGCTGGGCTGCGCCCGGGCGCTCGATGCGGCCGGGTCCGACGCATTCCTGATCGCGACGTCGGGCGGTTCCACGCTGGGCAATGCCGCGATCGAAGCCGGCGAACTCGACGGTTCGGTCTGCGTGAAGCCGCGGCTGCTTGGCCAGCTGATGTTCGAGGCGCTTCATGAGGCCGTGACAAACCCTGACTCGCCCAAGGGCCAGCTTGTCTCGGTCGATCTGCCGATCATCACCAAGGACAACCTGGACACATGTCCTGCCGAGTGGTGAACGAAGCCGGCGCGAACGCCGGCTTGCGGGAGACGGACTTTGGCGGCTGCGCGGCACCGTCGCCGCGCAGCCTGCCGTTCCCCCGGGGCAATTTCATCCCCGGCGAGCGGAACTGGGAGCCACTCTGATCGGCATGTTGACAGGCAAGACTGTCCTGATCACGGGCGCACTCGGGACCATCGGTCAGGCCCTGGTCGCACGCTACAGCGAGGAGGGCGCGCAGGTCATCGCGTCGGACCGCCCGGACACGGACCACGCCGAGGAGAGGTTGGCGCGGCTTGGTACCGGCGTGCGCTATTTCGGTTGCGACCTGAACGCCCTGGACGCGGCCGAAGCCGCGGTGACCGGACTCGCCGACGAAGTGGGCGGCATCGACATCCTCGTCAACAACGCGGCGACGGTCGTAAACAAACCGTACGAGGCCTTCTCCATCGCGGAATACGAGGAAGAGGTCCGCGTGAACTCGACGGCCGCCTTCGTGCTCTCGCGCGCCTGCGCCGTGCACATGAAGCGGAAGAAGTACGGCAAGATCGTCAATCTGACCTCACTGACCCTCACCGGCCACTGGGAGGGTTTCGTTCCCTACGTCGCCTCGAAGGGCGCGATGTACGGACTGGTGAAATCCATGGCGCGGGAGCTCGGCCATCACGGCATCAACGTGAACGGCATCTCGCCCGGGGCCGTCGTGTCCAAGGCCGAATGGCGCCATTTCGGCGACAAGCGCGAGGCGTATCACCAGTGGATTCTCGAGCGCCAGAGCCTGAAGCGGCGGATCGAGCCGGTCGACATCGCCAACCTCGCAGTCTTCCTGTCCTCGCCGCAGGCCGACCTGATCACCGGCCAGAACATCCAGTGCGACGGCGGTTGGTAGGCTGACACGCCACCGATGATCGAGCTTGTGCCAACGCCCTTCGCACGAGGCTTCCTGTTCCTCGAGGCACCGAAATGGCGCGAAGGACTGCTCTGGGTCTCGGACGTCTTCGATCACAAGTTCTATGCGCTTGCGGCTGATGGTCAGCGCGAACGGGCCATCGACGTGCCGACAAGGCCGTCGGGGCTCGGCTTCCTCTCGGACGGCACTCTGATCATCGCCTCGGCCAAGGATCGCAGGCTGTTGCGCCTCGACGGCGATGCGTTGAACGAATATGCGGACCTCTCGAGCCATGCGGCAGGTTGGGTCAACGACTTCGCCATCGATGCGCGGGACCGCATCTACGTCGGCAACTTCGGCTACGACTTCGTCGCCGGCGAAGACCGCAGGACGACATCCCTGCATCGCGTCGACCCCGACGGCACGATCACGACTTTGGCGGATGGTCTCGACTTCCCGAACGGCTCGGCGGTCATCGACGACGGCCGGACGCTGATTGTCGCCGAGACCTGGGAGGCACGGCTGACCGCTTTCGATCTGAGCCCGGAGGGGGAGCTTTCCAACCGCCGGGTGTTCGCCGATCTCGGCGCGCGGCAACCGGACGGCATCTGTGCCGATGCCGAGGGGGCGATCTGGGCCGGGATCTACAACACGGGGGAGTTCGTGCGTGTGCTCGACGGCGGTACGGTGACCCACCGCGTGCCGTTCAACGGCTCCGGCATATCCTGCACTTTGGGCGGTGCCGACGGCCGCACCCTGTTCATGACGGCCTTCATCGGCAACGACGCGGACATGGAGGCGGGCAAGCGCAACAGCGCCGTCTTCACGGTCGGCTCGGACGTGCCGGGACCCAGGTAACGACGCAGCCGCACGCATGCATCAGGTCCTTGCCTTTCCGGCACTCGAGGGAATGGCCTATCCCCGGCTCGAGGCGAGGGATCTCGTGCGTGTCGTCGCCGGGCCAGATTCGATTGCCGCTCTGCCAGAGGTCGAACGCAGCGCCGTGCGCGTGCTGATGACAAGCGCATCGCGTGGCTGCAGCCTGGCGCTGGCGGAGGCGCTACCTGGCCTGCGTTTGGTGGTGTCGCAAGGCGTCGGTCAGGAGAGGATCGACATGGCCGCCCTGGCAGCGCGCGGGATCCGCGTCCGGTCGATCGGCGAGGCGCTGACCGACGACGTTGCCGATCTTGCCATGGCGTTGGTGCAGATGCTCTGTCGCAACCTCGTGCGCGCTGACGCATTCGCCCGCAGTGGCGCCTGGCAGCACGGCCGCTTCGAAATGGGCGACAGCCTGGTCGGCATGACGATGGGCATCGGCGGGTTGAGTGGCCGGATCGGGCAGGCGATCGCGCGGCGGGCCGAGGCATCGCGGATGAGAGTGGCCGCGCTCATGCGCCCGTCGAACGAAGGGCTGGGCGTGCCGCTGCACGACGGGTGGGTCGCGCTGGCCGAGGCGAGCGACGTTCTTGTTCTCGCACTACCCGGCTCGCCGGAGCTGCGCCACGTGATCGGTGCGCGCGAACTCTCGGCGCTCGGCTCGGGTGGGCGTCTCGTCAACGTGGGACGCGGCAGCCTCGTGGATACCGAGGCCCTGGTTGCGGCACTGGCGGACGGAACCATCGCCGGGGCCGCGCTCGACGTGCTGGAGGGCGAGCCGGAAGTACCGGTCGCGCTCGCGGCTCTGTCGAACGTCATCCTGACCCCGCACATCGGTGGCCAGACCTGGGGTCACCGGGCCCGCGCCGCCACGATCGCAGAGGATGAGGTGCTGGCCTTCCTCGACGGGGCAAAGACGTGACCGACACTTCCCGAAAACCTACGGCCGGCAGCCAAGCGGATGAGCCATACGCATGAGCGCAGATCCCCAACAGACCTACCCTCGCATCGGGCTCCTGATCGACGGCGAATGGATCCATGACCGCCCGCCCTTGTGCGCCGTGGAGAACCCCAGCGACGAATCCCGGCTCGGCGAGGTGCCGAGGGCGACGCCGCAGGATCTGCAGGACGCATTGGATGCCGCCGCACGGGGCTTCGAGACGTGGCGCAAGACCCCGCCCTCGCAGCGTGCCGCGCTGATGCGTCGGGCCGCTGCATTGGTGCGCGAGAGGGCAGAGGACATTGCGCCAATCTTCGTGCGGGAGAGCGGCCGGACGCTTGCCGAGGTCCGCGCCGAGATCGAGCGGTCCGCGAGCTTCCTCGACTGGGACTCCGAGGAGCTGAAGCGGCTCTACGGACGGATCGTGCCGACCGATCCCCCGATCCGGCAGTGCGTGATCCGGGAGCCGATCGGACCCGTCGTCGCCTTCACGCCCTGGAACGTGCCGATGAGCGCCCCGTCCCGCAAGATCAGCGCCGCGCTGGCATCGGGCTGCTCGATCATTCTCAAGCCCGCCGAAGAGACCCCGGCCACGGCCTGTCTGTTCGCCCAGTGCTTCTTGGATGCCGGCCTGCCGAACGGCGTCCTCAACCTGGTCTTCGGAGATCCGGATGAGGTGTCGCGCACGCTCGTCCTGTCGCCGATCTCCCGGCTCGTGACCCTGACGGGTTCGATCCAGGTGGGTAAACACCTGACGCGGCTTGCGGCCGAGACGATGAAGCCGGTGCTGATGGAGCTTGGCGGCCATGCACCCGTCCTCGTCGACGAGGACGTGACCCCGGACGAGGTCGCGCGGCTGGCGGTCGCATGGAAGTTTCGGATGGCCGGGCAGTTCTGCGCCGCACCATCGCGGTTCCTCGTGCATCGCGCGGTCTATGACGCGTTCGTGGACAGCCTCGCCACCCGTGCGGGAAGGCTCAAGGTGGCAGACGGTTTTGCCGAGGGCGTCGAGATGGGACCGCTAGCCAATTCTCGTCGCCTGGCTGCGATGCGTGGCTTCGTCGAGGACGCGGTCGCGCGTGGCGCCCGCGTCGCATGCGGCGGGCGACGCGTGGGCAACCTCGGCTGGTTCTTCGCGCCCACGGTGCTGGCCGACGTGACGCTGGAAGCGCAGGTCATGTCCGAGGAGCCATTCGGACCGATTGCTCCGTGCATGAGCGTCGAGTCGATGGACGAGGCCCTGGCGATCGGAAACAGCCTGAGCATGGGGTTGGCCGCCTTTGTCTTTGCAAACTCGACGGAACGGGCGGACTATCTGGCGCAGGAGCTGCAGGCGGGATCCGTCGCGGTGAACGTCTTCACCAGCCCCGGGGCGGATGCACCGTTCGGCGGCTATCGTGAGAGTGGGATCGGCCGCGAAGGCGGGCCAGAGATGTACCAGAGCTACACGATCGCCAAGACAATCGCCGCGCGCCGCGTCACAGTTTGAGGCAGATGGCGGACATCGATCCGAGGAAGCTGATGTACTTCGCTGCCGTCGTCGATCATGGCAGCCTCAACCGTGCCGCCAAAGCGCTGGCCGTTTCGCAGCCGGCGCTGTCGACCTCGATGGATCGGCTCGAGACTGAGCTTGGACTGAAACTCCTAGAACGCAGCCCGACCGGCATTCTCCCCACCAAGTACGGCGATATCCTCTATTGCCATGCGCGGCTCATCCGCGAAGAGATCGAGCTGGCATCGAAGGCCCTGGTGGATGCACGCGACGGTGATCAGGATGCGATCCGCGTCGGCAGCCTGCCGAGCTTGGCCGGTGGTGTCATGCCCGTGGCACTCAGCAAGTGGCGGGAAACCCACCCAGAGCAACAGTTGCAGGTCGTGGAGAACGCTCAGATCGACTTGCTGACGGGACTGGTGCGCCGCGATTTCGACTTCGTGATCGGGCTCACCGAGGTCTTCGACATCCGCGACGGCCTGCGCCAGCGGGTCCTGTTTCGCGACTCCCTGTGCGTCATCGCCAGCCCGAGCCATCCACTGCGCGACGTGACCGATCTGAGCTGGGCGGACCTCGTTCGCTATCCCTGGATCAGTCCGACCTCACGCCGCACCCACACTGTGCTGGAACACGTGATGAAGACGATGAACGTCGGCTTGCCCGACCGGATCACCGTTTGCGGATCGATCGCACTCCTGGCGTCGCTGGTCGAGAAGTCCGACCATCTCGCGGTGCTTCCCAAGCACGCGGTTCGGAACGCGCTCGCGGAAGGTCAGCTTCTCGTGCTGCCGATGGAGGACGCGGCGCTGCATCGCAACATCGCGGTGTTCTTCCGGGAAGGCTACGAGATGGATCAGCCCCGGAGAGACCTTGTCGACTGCGTCGCGCAAGTCGGGCTCGAACTCTGCCGCGATTGCGCCTAGCCCGGCTCCATGTACCGACCCGCTTGAGCGACGAGCGGTTGCCGAGCCGAAGACCGGGGAGTCAGAACTTGGGCAACGTGATCGTGAAGAAGAGCGCCTCTTCCTCGGCTCTGATGTCGACGGCCGGGTCGCCGGGCAGGAGTTCGATGCCCGTCCGCGCGCCGTAGCTCTTGCCGTTCGTTTCGACCCGACCCTGGCTCAGGAACAGCACCTCGATGGCGCTCCGCGACCCGGTGTTCCAAGTCGCGCCCGCGGCCACCTTGACGAAGCCGAGACGCGTGCCACGCTCCGTAAAGGTGCCCAGGAGCTTGGTTGAGACACCCGGCGTCCCCGTCTCGATCCAGACATAGGCCTCGGGATCCATCATCATCACGTCGTCGTAGCGCGGGGGCGCAAAGACGAGCTTCCTTCCGGTCGCCTCCTCGAAGCAGGCGGCCGAGCCGTCCATGTTATGCTTCTGTCCCTTCTCGTCGAACCAGGTGAAGACGCCGTTCTTGAACTCGCCCTTCTTTTCCAGTGCCCGGTTGGCGGCCTCGCGGCGCGGCGTGCTGAGAAAGCCCGAACCGCTGGCGCCGCCGAATTGGATCACCATCATCTCCAGGCCTTCAGGCCGATCCTGTGGGCCGTAGTGCACGCTCTCGGGGAAATAGGCGACCGAACCCTCTCCCATGACCTTGTTGGGCGAAGCCGGATACTTGCCCTTCAACACATAGCGCACCTGGTCGAAGTTGTGGCGATGCCGCGGGGTGCCCCAGCCGCCGGCCCCGACCTTCCCGACGTTGAGCAGATAGTTGTTGGGTGAGTCGTCCTCACCTTGCAGCAGGAACTTCTGGTCCAGGACGCCATCGCGCATGGAGCCAACGCGCCCACCTTCCGATGATGAAGCCTCTGCGATGCGCACGCAGCTCCCCATCCTCCACGAAGAGAAATCCGATGGCTGTCAGATAGGCCAAAGCAGGGGTTTCAGGAAACCTGCAATTCTGCCGCGCTTATAACGTGCTGTTATCACTACGACCGCACTGGCGGGGCGTGCTCTTGAACCGTTCCGCCGGTGCGTCCAGACTCCTCTATTCCCCCGTGCGGCGACCCGGAACGCCCGTCGACACAAGGCGCAGAAGGCGATCCAGATGAGCGACCCCGACATTCCCTCGCCAGATCGCAAAGGCCAAGATGACCAGCGACGGCCGTGGGCGCTGATCGTGCGCCTCTGCGGAGTCGAATCTGCCGTGCCCAGCAGCGCCGGGCTTCGACTGTCTCTACATCGATCTCGAGCACTACAACTTCTCGCTCGAGACCAAATCCTTCGAGATCTCGATCGCGGCAACGGCCCTTGGCGTGACGCCCATGGTGCGCGTGCCCGGCCACGACCCGGCTGAGATCAGCCGGACTCTCGAGACCGGTGCGCAAGGGGTCATCGTCCCCCATCTCGAAACCCGCGCCCAGGCCGAGGCCGTCGTTGCAGCGGCCAGGTTCCCGCCCGCCGGGCAGAGGTCGCTTCTGGGCGCCAATCCGCACACGCTTTTCCGCGCCGGTCCGGCAGCAGAGACGATGGCAAGGATGGATGAGGCTGCGCTGGTCGTCGGCATGATCGAATCGGTCAACGCGGTCACCAATGCGCAGGACATCGCCTCGGTCGACGGACTGGACATGCTGCTGGTCGGCACCAACGACCTGTGCAACTCGTTCGGCGTGCCCGGGGCGCTCGATCACCCGAAGGTGCGCGAAGCGTACGCGCATGTCGCGGCGACCTGCCGCATGCACCGCAAGCTCTTGGGGGTAGGCGGCCTGAACTCGCGCCCGGACATCGCGAAGGAGATCATCGCGCTCGGTGCGAGCTACGTCTCGGCCGGAAGCGATACGGGGTTCCTGATGAGTGCAGCGACGCACGCCGCCAAGAGCTTCCGATGAGAAACCCGGCGCCCGAGCCGCCAGGGTGCCGGAACCCGGCGTTGGCGGACATGCGCGGGGCGGGAGCGGGCAGGAGGACGACGATTGAACCTTGATCCAAACGTACCGGTGCAGCGGAGCCCCAACGTTCCGGTGAACGCGAGGGATTTCGGCGTGACCGACCGCATCGTCCTCATCACGGGTGCGGGACAAGGCATCGGTCGCGAGCTCGCCCGCCAGTTCGCGGCTGCCGGCGCCGTCTCGCTCGTCGCCGACCTCAGTCAGGAGAATGCGAACGCCGTCGCCGCCTCGATCGAGGCGACCGGCGGACGGGCGGTGGCGATCCCGGTCGATGTCGCCAACGAGGAGTCCGTGGCGGCCATGGCGGCCCGCGCCCTGGACCGCTTCGGCCGTGTCGACGCGCTGGTCAACAACGCCTCGATCTTCTCGGCCCTGACCAAGAGGCCCTTCGAACAGATTCCGCTCAACGAATGGCAGAGGGTGATGGAGGTCAACGTCACCGGCACATTTCTCTGCGTGCGCGCGTTGGCCCAGAGCATGCGCAAGAGGGGCTTTGGCCGCATCATCAACATTTCGTCGGCCTCGGTTGTCCGCGGCACGAAGAACTACCTGCACTACGTAACATCCAAGTCGGCACTGATCGGGATGACCAACGTGCTGGCGCGTGAGCTGGGCGCCGACGGGATCACCGTGAACTGCATCCGCCCCGGGACGGTCGCGACCGAGGTCGAGGAGCGCATCGCCAGCCTGACGCCCGATATCATGCAGCGGGCCAGGGACCTGCAGTGCATCCCGCGCACCATGGTGCCTTCGGACCTCGCCGGGCTCGTCTTGTTCCTCGCGTCGTCCGCCGGCGGATTCATCACCGGCCAGACCATCGCCTGCGACGGGGGCTACACCCACAGTTTCTGACGTTGGGCGGACGGACCCGGAGGCCATGGAGAGTTACCCGAAGATCTACATCGATGGCGCCTGGGTCGACCCATCCGCCCCCGGTCAGCGCGCGCTGGTCGACCCGAGCACCGAAGGCCCGTTTGCAACGGTTTGCATCGGCG